>CAJYRE010000540.1 GCA_913776675.1 Rhizobiaceae bacterium | reverse complement strand
AAGCCGGCTCAGCAGTTGGCGAGAAAAAGACGTCTCAGTATTGAGAGACTTTCACTGTTCGGCATTCGAATGAGAAAAGTGGTACGGTTGAGTGGAGTTGAACCACTGACCTCAGGTGCCACAAACCTGCGCTCTAACCAACTGAGCTACAACCGCACATGCGCTCGAAGCGCTGTTGAGCCGTCACATACGAGGGTCTGAGAAAAGTTTCAAGCGTTTTTTTCACTTATCAACGAAAAGGGGCCGACAAAATCGACCCCTTTTTATCCATGCAGATGCAATTCAATCCGTCTGATCGCAGATCAGCCTACCTTGAAGCTGGAAATCACCTTTTCAGCGGCTTCCTTGCCAGGCTTGGCAACGGTTTCGGCGACCTTTTTAACGGTTTCCTGCATGGCCTTGGCCTGCTCAACGGTCACTTCGGCCTGCTTGCGGAAGAAAGCGGTCTGAAGTTCAACCAGTTCGGCAACAGACTTGACACCCATCAGGGCTTCCATATGGGTCAGGGAAAGCTCGGCATTGGTGCGCAGCGCGTCAATCGCCTTCAGGCCCAGTTCAACGCCGCCGCTCTGGGCGCTGTGCAACGTGGCTTCAACCGTCTTGGACGCATCTTCAGCGGCTGTTTTCAGCTTGGCATAGGCTTCTTTGGACTGCACAGCACCCTTTTCTGCGAATTCGCGGAAGCTGTCGGTCACCTTTGCCGGATCAAAGGATGGAATGGAAAAAACATCAGCGGTCTTATTGCTAGCCATCACGTCTACTCCTTGAGAGGGGCCTGTCAATGCGGCCCTGCTTTTTTCGATGATGGTGATATAGCACAGCATATTGTGCATTGCAACAATATGCTGCAATGCACAATAAAAAATAAATCATTAACCTTGTTTGCCGATTAAACCGGCACCGGCTGGACCAAATCAGGGTGCATGTTTATTAAAAATCTGTTAATTTGATGCAGTATCGGTTTATGCGTCGCTTCAGATGGTCAACGGCTCTGAAAGCGTGGGCGCAAAAACTGAAAACTGCGCAGCACGTGCGAATTTGAGTGTGAGTCGAAAGGCGCGAAAGCGCGTATTTTGAGATTTACGTAAGGGTTTGTCGGGGGAAACAACCAGATTGTGCTTGCATATCGTTTTGATAAAACGATGGTGGGCACGAGAAGCGCAACAGGGTGATCATGCTGGCTATTCAGTACCCTTTCATTGATATTGCGGTGCATGCGGCAGTGCGCGACAGGTTTGCGCGCGGTGAAGCGCTGGCGCTTTTTTCCCTTGATCTCACCCATGTGCTGTGGGCCAATGGTGCCGGGGCAGGCTTTTTTGGCATGGCATCGATTTATGACCTGCTGGAGGATGGTCCGCCTAAGCAGGATGTGACCTTCCGGCAGATTGCATCCATGGCGCGGCAATTGCAAACCACAGGCGAAAAGCGCAAGCTGGTGGTGCGGGCTGGATCCGGTTTTCGCCTCGTGCCGATGGAAGCGCATTTGGAACGGCTGGAAGTTCGCGCGGGGGAGCCGGTTATTCTGTTTTCCATGCCGGTTTTCCATGCCAGCGACAAGGACCGGGCCGAAGCCATGCTGCACGGCTTTGATGATCCCGATACCCACATGGCGCTGCTGGATGGCAAGGGGCAGATCATTCGCGGCTCTGGCAATTTTGGTCGCCTCGGCATCACGCCACGCACGGCACAAACCATTGTGCAAATGGCAGAACAACATCCCGGCGGGCTGATGAAGCGGCCTATTCCCACCGCACGCGGATATTTGCCCGCAGCCGTTGGCAAGATTGCAGATGAACCGTCGATGTTCCTGCTATTTGCCGTCGAAACCTTGCTGGGAGCGCTGGATGGCTCGGAGGGTTTCGCCGCTGAGCCCCCCTTCGATGACAGGCAAACGCTGGTGACAACCGTTGCTGAAGCAGAAGCCACCGCGCCTGCTGATCCTGTCATTTATCATCAACCGGAAACGCCTCCCGCTCCGGATTCCATGGAATTTGCCGATGTGGTTCAAGCATTGGGCACGATTGACGATCTGGAACCCGAGCCGGACGATATTTCGGCAGATACTGTTGCGCCGGATGTGGAGCAGGACGCGCCTGTCGCTCTGGAGACGATGCACAGCGAGGCTTCACCTGCAAATGAACCCTCGCCTGTGACAGACGTCCAGCAGGCCCCGATCCCTGAAGAGGATTTTCCTACGGTGTCGAATGAAGCGGTTATCGCAACGGCCCCAGAGGAAAAGCCTGAAACGGAACTGGCTGCCGAAACCGTACAGACGGATGCGGAAGAGGACGAACCAGAGGCAACCACCGCCGTTGAGGATACCGCTGAGGAAGCGGTCATCGAAGCAGACGGATTGCCAGTCGAAGCCGAAGCCGAAGCCGAAGCCGAAGCCGAAGCCGAAGCCGAAGCCGAAGCCGAAGCCGAAGCCGAAGCCGAAGCCGAAGCCGAAGCCGAAGCCGAAGCCGATTCGCAACAAGATGCAATTGCTGTCGAGGCCGCTGGCTTTATTTTTCAGCCCACCTCAAGAGCCGTGCGCTTTGTGTGGAAAATCGATGCGCAAGGCTGTTTCAGCGATATTTCGCCCGAATTTGCCAGTGCGGTTGGTCCTGCCGCGGCCAGCATTGAAGGGCAGACGTTCAGCGATCTGGCGGCCCTGTTCAATCTGGACCCCGAGGGGCAAATCAGCACCCTGCTGACCAAGCGTGATACATGGTCTGGCAAAACCATTTACTGGCCCATTCAGGGCACATCTCTGAAAGTGCCGGTGGATCTGGCCGCTCTGCCCACCTATACCCGTACCCGCGATTTTGATGGATTCCGCGGCTTTGGCGTTGTGCGCCTTGCCGATGTCGTGGAAGATGAAGACAAGGTTGGCCTGAGCCTGATGCCATCTCTGCCTGAGACGGAACAGCAGGACATCGACGGCATTGATACGCCCGAGACGGTTGAGCCTGACATGCCAACCAACGCAGAAATCGACACGACTGATACAGCTTCGCCAGAGCTTGTGCCCGATGATGCGCCCATTGCAGATGATCCGATCGTGCCCAGCAAGGTGATTTCGCTTGAAAGCCGCCGCTTGGGTGGTGAAAGCCTGTCACCAGGTGAGCAGGCCGCGTTTCGTGAAATTGCCCGCAAGCTGGATGCGCTGGGTGTTAAACCGGTGACATCCGACACAATGCCAGAGACGCCCAAGCCAGAAAAACGCCAGGATGCGGATAACGAGCCGATCGGGCAGAGTACGGCTGCCACGCCTGCAAAGCCGGTTGTCAAAATTGTCGAGACAACTTCGCCAGCACCACTTCCGCCGGTACCGCTACCCATCGTGCCCAAGCCGATGCTGCCCGTCAGCAAGCGCGATGTCACCTTCTCACCAGACGTTCTGGACATGCTGCCGATTGCGCTTTTGGCCCATCGCGGTGATGATCTGATTCATGCCAATCCGGAATTTCTGGCCTTGACCGGCTATGCTGATCTGGAAACCTTTAAGGCGAAGGGTGGTCTGGATGCCTTGTTGCAGGAAATCGACCTGTCACCGGAAGCCGATGCGGCGGGCAAGCTGGTGGCCGTGCGTGCCGATGGCCGACAATTGCCTGTTTCAGCCCGGCTGCAATCCATTCGCTGGGAAGACGCCAGTGCCTTGCTTCTGGCCTTGGTACCGCAATCGCAGGTGATGCCCGCTCCCCAGCAAGAGCCGGAACAAGAGCAGTCTGACGCAGAAAACCCGCAAGACGAAACACAGTCTGAAGCCGCTTTCGAGAGTGCCGCACAGGCTGATATTGCCCGTCTGCGGGTTGAGGTGGAAGAGTTGCGATCCATTCTGGAAACGGCAACGGATGGGGTGGTCACCATCAACGCGGATGGCGAAATCCGCTCGATGAACGGCGCAGCCAGCGCCCTGTTCAATTATGATGAGGGCGACATTCGGGGTAAACCCTTTGTCACGCTGTTTGCGCATGAAAGCCAGCGCGCCATTCTGGATTACCTCAGCGGCTTGACAAGCCATGGTGTGGCCAGTGTGCTGAATGATGGCCGGGAAGTGATTGGCCGAGAGTCCTCTGGTGGCTTTATTCCACTGTTCATGGCCATTGGCCGACTGTCATCCTCCAATGGCTTCTGCGCGGTGATCCGTGACATTACCCAATGGAAACGCACCGAAGAAGAATTGCGCAATGCCAAGCGCGTTGCAGAAACCGCCAATGCGCACAAGAGTGACTTTCTGGCCCGCGTCAGCCATGAAATCCGAACCCCGCTCAACGCCATTATCGGCTTTGCCGACATCATGGCCGATGAGCGTTTCGGACCGATTGGCCATGCCCGGTATGCCGAATATTCATCCGATATTGGCCGCTCCGGTCGCCACGTGCTGGATATTGTCAATGACCTGCTGGATATTTCCAAGATTGAAGCCGGGGAGATGGATCTGGATTTCATCTCGGTTGGCCTGAATGAAACCGTGTCTGAAACCGTGTCGCTGGTGCAGCCACAAGCCAACGCCCAGCGGGTGATTATTCGCACCGCCCTGTCGCAATCCGTTCCCAATGTTGTGGCCGATCTGCGCTCCATCAAGCAGATTGTGCTCAACATTTTGTCCAATGCCATTCGCTTCACACCCTCTGGCGGGCAGATCATTGTATCGACAGCCTATGAGCCCAACGGCAGCGTGACATTGCGCGTGCGCGATACCGGCATTGGCATGAGCCGCGCGGAGCTGGATCAGGCCATGAAGCCGTTCCGGCAGGTATCGCCCGGTGGCGCGCGGCTGCGTGGCGATGGAACCGGGCTTGGATTGCCTTTGACCAAGGCCATGGCCGATGCCAACCGCGCCACATTTGCCATTCATTCCACGCCCAACGAGGGCACGCTGGTGGAAATCACCTTCCCCTCGCCGCGTGTGCTGGCCGGATAAGGGGTTTCACCGTTTCCTGATCAACTGCAAAGACAAAAAAAGAGCAGCCGAAGCTGCTCTTGAAGTTCGTGCTGATCAACCAGAGAAAAACTCTGACATACCTGCGGCAATCTGCTTATGAAACCAGAGCAAAGACATGCAGCGCAGGTGGCAAAATCACCATGCCTAAAACAACCCATATTTGTAAACAGGTAAGGTTGTCCTGGATCATCCAGTCATACCTCTGATGACAAAGTCGCGTTAACAGAGGGTTTACAACCCCGCCTTGAATTTTCCTACTGCATCATTTTCACCTTAAATCGGAATCGATTTAAGGTGAAAATGATGCAGTAGATTAAAAGTGTGACAGCGAACCTTTGTGCGCCATATATGGTGAGAGGCGCTGTAACACATGCTTTCTCAGGTTTTCAACTGCTCCAAACCGGCAAACAGGGCCAACGCTTCGGGATTGGCCAGCGCCTCCTTGTTTTTCACCGGGCGGCCATGCACCACTTCCCGCACAGCCAGTTCAACAATTTTACCCGACTTTGTACGCGGAATATCTGCCACCTGAATGACTTTGGCTGGCACATGGCGCGGTGATGCACCGTTGCGGATTTTGGTTTTGATCCGCTTTTCCAGATCGCTATCCAGCGTCAGACCATTTTTCAGCCGCACAAACAGAATGACGCGCACATCATCTTCAAAATCCTGCCCAATGCAGATGGCTTCCAGCACCTCATCAAGCTGCTCCACCTGATTGTAGATTTCAGCCGTGCCAATGCGCACACCGCCGGGATTGAGCGTCGCATCCGAGCGACCATGAATGATCAGACCGCCATGCTCGGTCCATTCCGCAAAATCTCCATGGCACCAGATATTGTCAAAGCGCTCGAAATAGGCGGCCTTATATTTGGCATTGCCGGGATCATTCCAGAACATCACAGGCATGGATGGAAAGGCACGGGTGCAAACCAGCTCGCCTTTTTCGCCCCGCACCGGCTGGCCCTCATCATTCCAGACATCAACCGCCAGCCCCAGCCCCGGCCCTTGAATTTCCCCCATCCACACGGGTTTGACCGGGTTGCCCAGAACGAAGCAGGACACAATATCCGTGCCACCCGAAATGGAGGAAAGCTGCACATCCGTCTTGATCCCCTCATACACAAAGGCAAATCCTTCCGGCGAGAGGGGCGACCCCGTGGATGTAACCACCCGGAGTGCTGACAGGTCATGAGTTTTGCCCGGCTCAACGCCTTCTTTGCGTAAGGCATCAATATATTTGGCCGACGTGCCAAAAACAGCAAACCGTTCCTGCGCGGCATAATCCCACAACACATGGGCATTGGGCCCAAAGGGTGAGCCATCAAACAGGCACAAGGTTGCGCCCGATGCCAGCCCGGACACCAGCCAGTTCCACATCATCCAGCCGCAGGTGGTGAAGTAAAACAACCGCTCACCAGCCTGCAAACCGCAATGGAAGCGCTGCTCCTTGACGTGTTGCAACAGTGTGCCGCCCGCCGAATGCACAATGCATTTCGGGATTCCGGTCGTGCCGGAAGAAAACAGGATGTAAAGCGGATGAGAAAAAGGCAGCCTTTCATATTGCACCGGCGCAGGCGCAAAAGAGGCTGTGAAATCGGCCAATGTGCGTCCATCCTGCAGGCTTTCCACCAGGGCTTTGGCATCCCCCGCATAGGGAACCACCAGCACGGGAACGCCCAGCTTGGGTTCAATGGCGCAAATCTTGGCACTCACATCCTGCAATTTGCCGTTATACCAATAACCGTCACAGGTGATGAACAGCTTGGGCTCGATCTGGCCAAAACGATCCAGCACCCCCTGCTCTCCAAAATCCGGCGAACAGGACGACCATATAGCCCCAATGGAGGCCGCCGCCAGCATCAGCGCAATGGTTTCGGGCATATTGGGCATCATGGCAGCAATGCGATCCCCCTTGCCGATCCCCATGGCGCGATAGGCTTGCTGCAAACGCGAGACATTCGCCGTCAATTCATCCCAGGACCATGCGGAACGGCTTTTATCCTCACCACGGAAGATCAGGGCCAGCTCACTCCCCGTATGTTGCAGAAGGTTCTCGGCAAAATTCAACGATGCATCGGGAAAAAAGCGGGCGTCCAGCATGGAATGACCATGGATCAGGGCGCGCGCGCCCTTGTCTCCCTTGATGTCACAATAATCCCAGACCGCAGACCAGAAAGAGGCACGATCATCGATGGACCATTGGTGAAACGCTTCATGACTGTCCAGCTCGACACCAAAACGGGCTGCGCACCACCCACGGAACAATGTCATGGGGCTGGTCGCAATAGCCGAATCCGAAGGAGACCAGAGCGGTTTCAGTTGCGTCATAAAATTCCTCCAATTGCCAATCAGCTAGACACTATTTCTGGCGATATTATCCGCGCCGTCAACGCCTGTTGCATTTGCAAGGCAAATTGCTTTGCTATATCGAAAAGGCAGAGGGTCATCGAAATTGCCGGACAGACTCTGAAAGGCCGCATGTGACACTGAAGCAAAAACCGAAATCAGCGCCCAAAAGCGCAAAAGGCAGCGTCAAATCCCGCATCCTGCGGTTTTTGATGGTTGTGTTTCTGTCTGCACTCACGGTGTTTGTGACATCCCGCATTGTTGCCCCCTATATTGTTTCCATTGCGCTGGTGCGCCGCGCCATTGAAAAATCCATTGGTCGCTGGACAGGGCAAAAGGTACAAATCAAGGGGGCTGATCTGCAATTCTGGCCCCAGCCGAAAATCACGCTGAACAATGTCATCATGACGGCTCCGGAGTCGGGCGGCAAAGTCGTTTTTGCCAATATTGATCAGCTTTCCGCCACCTTTGGCCTTTGGGATGCGGCCATGGGGCGTCCCGTCTTCAACAATTTTGTCTTGGCGCGTCCAACCATTCATTTGCATCGCAATGCCTATGGCAAGATTGACTGGAGCAATGGCGGCCACTTTGCCCGCGCCCTGGCCACTGTTCAGGAAACGCC
>CAJYRE010000539.1 GCA_913776675.1 Rhizobiaceae bacterium | reverse complement strand
TTCCCTACACGACGCTCTTCCGATCTTGCACAGGCGCTGTCGGTGCAGCATGATGCTCAGGCTCGTCGGCCTGATGGTGATGTTCCGGCTCGGGTTCGGGCGCGTAGGATGGTTCCGGCTCATGGGCTGGTTCAACATCCACATTGTCATCAACCGCAGGAAGCGCTTCGGCATATTCAGCCTCAACCTCGACAATCGCACTTTCCAGCTTGTCAAGCTGACGGCGCAACATCTCCTCTGACGGCTTGGGTGTCATGTTCTCGAGTTGCCGCATCACGGCACCGCGAGCTTTCTCATACACCTTTACGCGCATTTCCGGGGTATTGTTCGACAGACCATCAACGGCACGTCGAATCACTGCTACGAAATCTGCCATCCGTACTTTCTCGTGGTCATCGGCACGCGCCGAAAGACGATATAAACCCAGCCGAGCTGATACCCCGGATTTCGGGGCCACGCACATTCAAGGGCGTTCTTAGACAATGTTTTTCGTATCCGAATACCGATTCGGGCATTCGGATACGAACATATAAATCATGTGTAACCTTAATCCTCAAATGGATCGGTCACAAGTATGGTATCATCACGTTCCGGGCTGGTTGACAGAAGCGCAACCGGCGCTCCAATCAATTCTTCCACCTGACGCACATATTTAATGGCCTGCGCTGGCAGATCAGCCCAGGAGCGGGCACCCACGGTTGATTCTTTCCAGCCTTCCAGCGTGATATAAACCGGCTCAACACGCGCTTGCGCCGCCTGGCTTGCGGGAAGATGATCAATCTCCACACCATCCAGCTTATAGCCAACGCAAATCTTCAATTCATCCAGACCATCCAGCACATCCAGCTTGGTCAGTGCAATGCCGGTGATACCGTTGGTGGCAACCGACTGGCGCACCAAAGCGGCATCAAACCAGCCGCAACGGCGCTTGCGCCCCGTCACCGTGCCGAATTCATGCCCCTTTTCACCCAAAAACTGGCCAATTTCATCAGTCAGTTCGGTCGGGAATGGACCTTCACCGACGCGTGTGGTGTAGGCCTTGGTAATGCCGAGAATATAGCCCAGCGCCCCCGGCCCCATGCCGGAACCTGCAGCCGCCTGACCAGCCACGGTGTTGGACGAGGTCACGAAGGGATAGGTGCCGTGATCAATATCCAAAAGCGAGCCTTGCGCGCCTTCAAACAGAATGCGCGCACCGCGACGGCGCTCCTTGTCCAGCATCAGCCATACGGTTTCGCGGAACGGCAGAACCTTGTCAGCCACCGACAGAAGCTCTTCCATGATGGTGGCATGTTCCACCTCAGTGGCACCAAAGCCACGGCGAAGCGCGTTGTGATGGGGCAGAATGCGAGCCACCTTTTCGGCCAGACCTTCCGGGTCGGCCAGATCCATCAGGCGAATGGCACGACGGCCCACCTTGTCTTCATAGGCCGGGCCAATGCCGCGGCGGGTGGTGCCAATCTTGGTGCCACTGTTGGAGGCGGCATCTTCCCGCAGGCCATCCAACTCGCGGTGCAGCGACAAAATCAGGGTGGCATTATCGGCAATGCGCAGATTGTCGGGCGAAACCTTCACCCCTTGCGCATCCAGACGGCCAATTTCAGCGATCAGCGCATGGGGGTCCACCACCACACCATTGCCAATCACCGCCATTTTGCCGGGACGTACAACGCCGGATGGCAGAAGGGACAGCTTGTAGGACATGCCATCAATCACAAGCGTATGGCCAGCATTATGGCCACCCTGAAAGCGAACAACCACATCCGCCCGCTCAGAGAGCCAATCGACAATCTTGCCTTTGCCTTCGTCGCCCCATTGGGAGCCAACCACCACGACGTTCGTCATTTCCAAATCCTGTCCTTACGCTGACGCACAAAAAACCTGCTTTTGCGCGCACGTGCGCCCACTGAAACAAACCACGCTGACGCGCAAAGTGCAACACATGCCTCTTGATGTGCAGCACTGGCGCATTGACGGGCAAACCGAGGCACCGCCGCTGATCGCGTCGCGCCAAACCCGCGCATCTATACTTGTTTGTTTTGCGGAAAGCGACCCGTTTGTGGTGGGTAATCTGGCTTTTTGCATGGCAAAACCCTAAGCAGGGGCTGTTGTCTGAAAAAAATCATAACCGCCATCCATTTGAACAGGGAAATGCAATGCAAATCAGAGCCTACGCCTACCTGCTGCTGACCACGCTTTTGTGGGGTGGCAATGCCGTGGCCGGAAAGCTGGCCGTGGGCCATATCAGCCCGATGGCTCTCAATGCCGGGCGCTGGGTCCTGGCGCTCTGCGTTCTTCTCGGCGTATCCTTGCCGCAATTGAAAACGGATTGGCCGGTGATTCGGCGTCACATGCCGCTGCTGCTGGGTCTGGGAGCCATTGGTTACACGGGTTTTAACGGCTTTCTCTATTCAGCGCTGCAATATACCACAGCCGTCAATGCCGCGATTGAACAGGGCGGCATTCCCGTGCTGATCTTTTTGCTCAACTTTCTGCTGTTTCGCATCGCAGCGTCAAAAGTGCAAATCCTTGGCTTTATTATCAGTTTTGTCGGCGTGGCGCTCACCGCCGGTCATGGCGACCTCAGCACCCTGCTCTCGCTGAAACTGAATTTTGGCGACGTATTGATGATGCTGGCCGTGCTGACCTATGCCGTGTTCACCATTGCCTTGCGCTGGAAACCAGCACTGCATTGGAAAAGCCTGATGACATGTCTGGCCTGCGGCGCGTTTCTGGCAAGCATCCCGCTGCTGATCTGGGAAGAGGCCAAGGGCAACCTCATCCTGCCAGACCAAACCGGATTTGCGCTCATTGTTTTCTGCGGCCTGCTGCCATCGCTGGTTTCACAAACCCTGTATATCGCCGGAATTGCCATTATCGGGGCCAACAGGGCCGGATTGTTTATCAACCTCGTGCCGGTTTTTGGCACGCTGTTGTCCATTGCCGTGGTGGGCGAACATCTGGCGGGCTTTCATATTCTGGCGCTGGCTTTGGTGCTGGGCGGCATTGCGCTGGCAGAATGGGGCAAGCCCAAACAGCACGATGCCGTCTAAAGCCGGATCATATCAGCTCAAACCAGATCCGTGTGGCCATCGGCAATCCGTACCACACTGAGATGGCCCGATGCGTAGGCGGCTGTATCCACCCCGATACGGTTTTTACCAAAGGTAACGCTATCGGTGGGCGTGTGACCATGCACCACCGTGTAGGGCATTTCCGGGCCACGGCTCAAGAACGGCTCTCTGATCCACATCAGGTCTTCATCGGTTTGCGCATCCAGCGGTGTTGCGGGTTTTACGCCCGCATGCGCAAACAAAAATTGCCCCACTTTGAGCATAACCGGCAAAGACTTGAACCAATCATAATGCGCAGCCGGAACCGCCTGGGCCAGATGGGACGACAGGCCTGCAAAGCCGCCTGCCTTTTGCAAGGCGTGATCAATATCCAGACCATAGGAATACAATGTGGCCGCCGCGCCGAAATCCAGCCAGCGACGACCGCCCGATGGGTCTTCCAGAAAATGGCAGAAGGCATCATCATGATTGCCGCACAGAGAGACCCGGTCAATCTGAGGAGCCAGTGGCCGCATCAAATGCTCCACCACCTGCCGCGAGCATGGGCCACGATCCACATAATCGCCCAGCATAACAATCAGCTTGCGGCCATCACGGCTGCTGGCATCCTGCAAAATGCGACATTCGGCATTCAGCAATTCGATGTAGGAGCCATGCACATCGCCCACGGCATAAATGGCCGAATAGGCATCGGCAGCAAACTCCAGCCGTGAACGTGCCGTGACCACATCACCTTCCGATCCGGTATCCAGAATTTTACGCCACAACTTAATCATACGCCACCCAGCTTCCTGATCTGTTGTACGCCGGTTGATGCTGTTTCTCAATAACGCAACTACACCTGAACATGCCTACCAAATATTAGGGTTAATTACCGTTAACCAGATCGGGTGCAAAGATCAGCCATTGCGCGCTTTTGAGCAGCAGACCGCACACAAATTGATGCTTTTACACGTGCGCTCATCGCTCTACGGTGGTGATAAATACAGAATAAGGATCTCTGCATGGCACGCGCTTTTTACTGGAACGAGCTGAACACCCATGACTTTGCTGCTCTTTCACCAGACAGCACCATTGCCATTCTGCCGATTGCCTCCACCGAGCAACACGGCCCTCATCTCCCCATTGCCACCGATGTGGCGATTGCCAATGGCATGCTGAACGAGCTGAAAAACCAACGCCCCGATGATCTGGATTTTCTGGTGCTACCCACCCAGGAAATCGGCAAGGCCAATGAACATATTTATGGCCCCGGTACGCTGTCGCTTGGAGCCGAGATTCTCATTCCAGCCTGGACCGCGATTGGTGGCAAGGTGGCCGAAGCGGGCCTGCGCAAGTTGGTGATCGTTAATTCCCACGGCGGCAATCTCGACATCATGAATATTGTCGCGCGCGAATTGCGGGTGCGCTTCAACATGGCCGTAGTGGCCACCCAATGGGCGCGGTTTGGCCATCCGGACGGGATGATTTCGGAGCATGAGAGCAAATATGGCAGTCATGGTGGCGAGGTTGAAACCTCGCTGAGGCTGCATTT
>CAJYRE010000538.1 GCA_913776675.1 Rhizobiaceae bacterium | reverse complement strand
CTGCCGGCTGTGCAGGGTGGGTATTTGCTGACCTCGGGCGCGACAGGCGAAATGCTGGCTTTGGTGGATGGCGGCGTTTTAACCGCGCGGCGGACTGCCGCGGCCTCAGCTTTGGCGGCCAGCTATCTGGCGCGAAGCGATGCTAGTCGGATGCTGATGGTGGGAACCGGGCGATTGTCGCTCAATCTAATTGAAGCGCATGCGTCTGTACGACCGCTGGATCACATAGCGGTTTGGGGCCGCAATGAAGATAATGCAAAAGCCACCGCAGCCGAGTCAAGAGCCAAGGGGTTCAATGCCCACGCCGTACCATCGCTTGAGGAAGCGGCCCGTGACGCCGACATTATATCCTGTGCGACCTTGGCGACAGAACCATTAATTTCCGGTGACTGGTTAAAGCCCGGTGCCCATGTTGATCTGGTGGGTGGTTTCAAGCCTTCGATGCGGGAGGCCGATGATGCGGCGATTGTTCGCTCACACGTCTATGTCGATACACGAGCCGGGGCGATGACGGAGGCAGGCGACATTGTGCAACCACTGGCCAATGGCAGTCTGACACCGGAAAAGATTTGTGGTGAGTTGTCTGAGCTGGTGCGCGGCACGGTAAAAGGTCGTAACAGTGCGCAGGACATCACCCTGTTTAAATCCGTCGGTGCGGCATTGGAAGATCTGGCCGGAGCCATTTTGGCCTATGAGACCTTCCGCGACCGATAAGATAAGAGTTCACTTCAATCATCATGCCCCTATCGCTTCCTGTCTATCCCGTTTCGGAAATCCTGCCTGCGCTTGGTACTGCTTTGGTGGCGGGAAACCGGGCGGTTGTGTCGGCTCCTCCGGGGGCCGGTAAAACAACACTGATCCCTCTTTATCTATTGGAACAACCGTGGCGGGGTGACGGTAAGATCATTTTGCTGGAACCCCGGCGTTTGGCCGCGCGGGCAGCAGCGGCGCGGATGGCCAATCTGCTGGGTGAGCAGGTGGGGCAGACGGTGGGCTACCGGATGCGGTTGGACAATCGCATTTCTGCCAGCACCCGGATTGAAGTGGTGACGGAAGGCGTGTTTGCCCGGATGATTCTAGAAGACCCGGAATTGTCCGGCATCAGTGCTGTGCTGTTTGACGAATTTCACGAGCGGTCGCTGGATGCGGATTTTGGTCTCGCGCTGGCGCTGGATTGTCAATCGGCGCTGCGAGATGATTTGCGGCTGATTGTCATGTCGGCAACGCTGGATGTGGAGCGGGTGGCAGCGCTGATGGACAATCCGCCCGTGCTGGAAAGCGCCGGGCGCAGTTTTCCGATTGATCTGCGCTATCGGGATCGACCCGGCACCGAGCGGATTGAAGACAGTATGGTCAGTGCCATTCTCGATGCCCATGCCAGCGAGAGCGGATCGATTCTTGCCTTTTTGCCGGGACAAGCGGAAATTCGCCGGGTGGCCGAGCGGTTGGAAGGGCGGTTGCCCGGCTCCACGCTGATTGCACCGCTCTATGGCAATCTTTCGCAAAGTGAGCAGGATCAGGCCATCAAGCCAGCGCCTTCGGGGACACGCAAAGTGGTGTTGGCCACATCCATTGCCGAAACCTCGATTACCATTGATGGGGTACGGATTGTGATTGATAGCGGTTTGCAGCGGCTGCCGGTGTATGAACCGGCCACCGGCATTACCCGGCTGGAAACGGTGCGGGTATCGCGGGCCTCTGCCGATCAGCGCGCGGGCCGTGCGGGCCGAACCGAGCCGGGCATTGCCCTTCGCCTTTGGCATGCTGGGCAGACGGCAGCCCTGCCTGCCTTTACCCCACCGGAAATTCTGGCCAGTGATCTGTCCAGCCTTGTGCTGGACATGGCCCATTGGGGTGTCACCGATCCTTCCGCGTTGTCTTTTATAGATCAACCGCCGAAAGCGCCGCTGAAAGAAGCGCGGAATCTGCTGGTTTCGCTCGGTGCGCTGGATGAGCAAGGACGGTTGACCGACATGGGCAAAACCATGCGCGGGCTGGGTCTTCCTCCGCGTTTGGCGGCGATGGTGATTGCGGCCAGCCGAGATGGGCATGGCAAAACAGCCTGTGAACTGGCGGTTCTGATTACCGAACAGGGATTGGGCGGCAATGATCTTGATCTGGAAGAGCGCTTGCGCCGCTTTCGTCAGGATCGCAGCGAGCGGGCCAGTTCGGCGAGAAAGCTGGCCGAGCGCTTGGCCAAGGACCTGCCGGGAACGAAAGCCGCCGCCGTTGCTGCCACGGCCGGGCAATTGCTGCTCCATGCCTATCCCGACCGGATTGCCCTCAAACGCGGCGGACGTGGCCGCTATGTAATGGCCAACGGGCGCGGCGCGGAACTGGTGGAGACCGAACGGCTGGCGGCCAGCGATATGCTGGTGATTGCCGATCTGACGGGCCGGGCGGCGCAAGCCCGCATCTTAAGTGCTGCGGAAATCCGTTTGGCGGATGTGGAGGATTATCTGCCGGAGGCGGTGACCCAAGGTGATGAGAGCTTTTTTGAGCCAAACAGCAAGGAAGTCCGCGCCCGGCGGGTGAAGCGAATTGGGGCCATCATTCTGGACGAAACGCCCCTGCCCAAGCCCACCGGCGAAGCCGCCACCAAAGCTTTGGCGGAGGGCCTACGGCAGGTGGGGCTGGAGCGACTGAATTTCAGCAAATCGGCCGAGCAATTGCGCCAGCGCATGGGCTTTCTGTATCGCACTCTGGGTGCGCCATGGCCTGATAGCAGCGATGAGGCGCTGCTGGACACGCTGGATGTCTGGTTCACGCCGTTTCAAACCGGGGTGCGCAGCTTTGCCGAGATTTCCAGCAGTGGATTGATGGATGGACTAAAATCCCTCATTCCATATGAGCTACAGCGCGATCTGGATCGGCTGGCCCCCACGCATTTCACCGCCCCCACCGGCATGAACCACGCCATTCATTATGATGGTGATGAGCCAAAACTGGTGATTCGGGTGCAGGAACTCTATGGCCTGAAGCAGCACCCCACCATTGGTGGTGGCAAGCTGCCGCTGCTGTTGGAGCTGACATCTCCGGCGCATCGACCCATACAGACCACCCGCGACCTGCCGGGGTTTTGGGCTGGATCATGGAGTGACGTGCGCTCCGAGATGCGCGGGCGCTATCCGCGCCATCCGTGGCCGGAAGATCCGGCCAATGCACCCCCCACGACACGGGTGAAACCACGTGGTACATAAAC
>CAJYRE010000537.1 GCA_913776675.1 Rhizobiaceae bacterium | reverse complement strand
TGCCGAGCGCATGCGCGCGGGCCACATCCCGTTCTTTCTTGATGGTGTTGCCAAACGAAACGCGCGATGGTGTTGCACCGGCGGCGAGCGCCATTTCGATTTCAGCCACGGAGGCGCAATCGAAGTTGGAGCCGAGCGAAGCCAGCAGCGACAGAACTTCTGGCGCAGGATTGGCTTTTACTGCGTAGTAAATGGCGCTATCGGGCAGCGCATGACGGAATGCGCCGTAGTTGTCGCGCACAACATCGAGGTCCACAACAAGGCAAGGGCCTTCTGGACGGTGGGTGTTGATGAAGTCACGGATGCGAGCGGTGGTCATCGGCTGATCCCTTCCATATTCCAAAGGTTACCGGTGCTGTTTTATCAGCACCAGATGGACAAAGTGCGACGAAAACCCGCCCGTAACCAGTCGGTGGAGACACTGGTAACGTGTGAGCGCTCGAACGCGAAACGGTGGAACAACGCCCTCTTGCCTGAGAGCCTATATTCCGCTTTGTCTGCCATGGATTGGAGGGGAAACCCGACCGCACTTCCGGCAATGATGGTGTGCCTCTACAGTTAATCCGGCGGTTGGAAAGCCGGAAGAGACTAGAAAGGCCCGCACCGTCGTTGCTTCAAGATGTCCTCGCATTTCTCAGTTGGCCGAGATAGCGACTGGAGGGGTTAGTTCCAGGTACCTTACCGATTCCTCACCACATCGAGGGTCGGCGGACACCCACAGGCACGTGCGACTTTGGGCAAGGCAGTCATTAGAAAAACCCATTGTCATAATCAAGCATTTTTTGCGCTTTGGCATGTTTTTTTGAAAGTGCCCTTTTCAAGCGTGAAAACTGAACGATAACAGGCTATTGTTCACCCGGTTGCCGCATGATCTGGAGAGACGCTTTTGGACACCCTCACCCGTATCCGGGCTTTTATTGATGTTGTGGAAGCCGAGGGTTTTTCGGCGGCAGCCCGCAAAACCGGCCGCTCCAAGGCCTTGTTATCCAAATATGTTCGTGAGCTGGAAGATGAGCTGGGCGCGCTCCTGCTCAACCGCACCACCCGGCAATTTTCCATGACCGAAGCCGGACACACCTATTTTCGCTCTGCTGCCGACATTTTGAAAGAGATCGACAACCTCGCTGATCTCGTGCGCGAGAACAATGCAGACATCCGTGGCAAGATTCGAATCACCGTGCCCCGCAGCTTCACCGATGCGGAAGTGGGCCAGTCCCTGATTGATTTTGCCTTGGACCATCCTGATCTTTCCCTCGAAATCGTTGCCGAAGACCGATTTGTCGATCTGATCGAGGAAGGATTTGATCTGGGAATCCGTGTCACCAAACTGGATGATTCGGGCATGATTGCCCGCAAGCTGGCCGATTTTAAAATCTATGCCTGCGCAAGTCCCAAGCTTCTGGAGCGCTACGGCCCTTTGACTCACCCTCAGGATCTGGCCAAAGTGCCCATGCTGATCGACACCAACAGCCGCAACCATAACAGTCTGCGCATGCAGGCTCCCTCCGGCGAGGCGTTTACGGTCAATATCGCCGGACCGCTGGAAGTGAACAGCCCCCAGACAACCTTGCGCGGCGCGCTTTCAGGTCTTGGTATCGCCATGCTGCCGGATTTCGTGGCCAGATCCCATCTGGAAAGCGGCGCGCTTGTTTCCCTGTTTGAAGATTATATGCCAACAGGCCGTGGTATTTATGCCGTTTATCCGCACCGGCGCTATCTGCCTGCCAAGGTGCGCGCGCTGGTGGATTTCATGCACAACTGGTTCAAGCGCAATGGCAATTGCGCGCCCGGCACCGGCGGACCGCAGACGTGACGATACGCGCCCCATTTCCGTCCGATTGCTGCGCCATAGACAGGCAAATCGGCGACAGAGACCTGCGATGATGAAAACAGCCCGAATGCTTCTTGTCTCCGGCCTTCTGTGCTTGAGTGCAGCCCCCACCTTTGCCCACCCCCATGTGTTTGTGGATGCCAAACTGGAAGTGGTGGCCGGTCCAGACAATACCGTCAAGGAATTGCGCAACACATGGCGCTTCGATGAAGTCTTCTCTTCCAGTGTGCTGATGGATTTCGACAAGAATGCCGACCTGAAGCTGGATGCCAGCGAATTGCACGATATTGCCAACACGATTCGCTCATCCCTGGGCGATTATGGCTATTTCACCTTTATTACCGCCAGCGGTGCCACCATCAAGGCCGCCAAGCCGCTGGTGTTCAATGCCGATTATAAGAACAATCGCTTGCTGGTCTATTTTATCACCAAGCCGGAGAAGCCCATACCCATCAAGGGAAATTTGAGTTTCGGTGTGCATGATCCAACCCTTTACACGGCCATCGATTTCAAAAGCGATTCCGATCTAACAGCCACGGGTGATGCATTTAAAAAATGCAAGGCCACCGTGGTGCGGCCAAACCCGGATGATGTGATCAAACAAAATCAGGCCAGCCTGACAGAAGCCTTTTTCAACGATCCCACCGGAACCGATATGGGCAAACTTTACGCCACGAGGCTTGATCTGGCATGTTGAGGCTCGGGTTGAACGATCATGTTGAGCGGCAGTCTGAAGATACCCCCCTCAGCCCTGCCGGGCATCTCCCCCTCAAGGGGGGAGAACGGCAAGTAGCAAAGTCACCACTTTATCACTCCAAGACATGCACGCAGCAAACTGCACAGAAAACGATGAGCAAACCGGCCAACCTCATTTCGATCTCCCCCTTTGAGGGGGAGATGTCCGGCAGGACAGAGGGGGTTAAACCACAAACTTTATCATTTAAATATATATCGCTCCTCAGCATCGCACTTCTTATCCTACCCACGCTGGCGCACGCCGGATCACCGCTGGGCATTGGCACATCCGAGCCATCCTTCCAGATGACTGGGCCGCTCGCTCCCGTCATGTTGTGGATCAACATTCATCAGGAGGAGTTTTATCGCACCCTCACCGCCTCATTGCGGGACATGCGGGAAAACACCCATGCGCTATGGATGCTGCTGGCGCTTTCCTTTGCCTATGGTGTGTTTCATGCTGCCGGTCCCGGCCACGGCAAGGCGGTCATCTCGTCCTATATGATTGCCAATGAGCTGGAACTGAAGCGCGGCATCCTCATTTCCATCATCTCCTCGCTGCTGCAAGGTGTTGTGGCGATTGTCACCGTGGGGGTGATTTTCCTCACCCTGCGCGGCAGCGGCATTACGCTGACACAGGCCACCAACACCATGGAAGCGGCCAGTTTTGCGCTGGTGGTGCTGTTTGGCCTGTGGTTGCTCTGGCGCAAATTGCGGGAAATCTGGCAAAAGCCGCGCGCAAAACAACCCGTCATCGCCACCGATGGCGCAACGGCACAGCTCTTTGGCGACAGCCCTGAACAAAGCTTCACGCTCTCTTCGAGAGCCAGCAAAACCGGGCTACGCTTTCAAGCCGAAGCGCTCGATCATGATCACACCGCCCTGCGGCATGGTGAGATCTGCGATGATTGTGGCCGCAGTCATTTGCCCGATCTCAGCATGGTCAGCGCGGAACATTTCAATCTCAAGGAAGCCTGGTCTGCCATTATGGCCGTCGGCTTGCGGCCCTGTTCCGGGGCCTTGCTGGTCATGACCTTTTCCATGCTCAACGGGCTTTATCTGGGCGGCATTCTCTCGGTTTTCGCCATGGCTGCGGGCACCGCCATTACCGTATCGGCTTTGGCCATCGTGGCGGTGGCAGCCAAAGGGCTTGCCGTGCGGCTGGCAGGCCCCGGCTCATCGGCGGCATACAGGGTGGGGCTGACCATTGAGATCGGCGGTGCCGTGTTCATTATCCTTCTGGGCGGGCTTTTGCTGGCCGCATCGCTGCAAGGCTATCACCTGTCATCGGGGTGACGGCGCTGATACCGGCCCCGCAGCCAGAAAATGGCAAAGAAGGACAAAAGGATCAGCGATCCGATCACCGCCGCCAGCAGTGGTGAAAATTGCCCAAGCCACAGTACCAGTTTGGGCATGAAGGCCATGGCCAAGCCGAAAACCAGAAGAATAATGCCTGCGGCAATGGCCGCTGCCTTGTCTTTTGAAGTCATGTCTGTGCCTGTGCCTTGAGGGTTGCGCGCAAATCCTCCAACCGCTGTTTTTGCTGGCCGTTTGCATCAAAATTCTGCGGGTCCAGCCACGCCTCAAAAGCCGCTTTCAACAGAGGCCATTCCGAATCAATCATCGAAAACCAGGCCGTATCCCGATTGGCCCCTTTGGAAATCATATGCTGGCGAAACACCCCTTCGAAGGTAAAGCCATAGCGGGCCGCCGTGATCTTGCTGGGCGCGTTGTCATTGTGACATTTCCACTCATAGCGACGATAGCCGAGATCTTCAAACACATGGCGCGCCAAAAGATAATGGGCTTCGGTCGACAAGGGTGAGCGCTTCATGGCTGCTCCATGGGCAACAGAGCCCACTTCCACCACGCCATTTTTCGGATCAGCCCGCATCAGACTGGCCATGCCCACAAGGCGATCATCCGCTTTTGCGCGAAACACATGGGTGATGAGGCTGCCACTGGCATTGGCACCGGAAAGCCATGCGCCAAATGCCTCCGGGCCACTGAAATCCTCATTGGGAAAATAGCGGATCAGGGCATTCACCCCCTGATTGCCACCCAAACCATCCCACAGACCGGCAAGATGCTGCTGTTCAACATATGGCTCAACCCGCACGTAACGCCCATCGAGCGTTACCGGTGCGGGCGGTTCGACCTTGTAATGGCGCAGATCCTGCATGACGCTTCCCCTTCTTCCGTCACACAAGGATTAGGCCAGCATGACAGACAACGCAAAGGAAATTCACGCCTTTTGCCCCACCCTATCCAGCCACTTGGCCGGTTTTTGCGGCGGCAACGGTGGCTTCGATATGGTCAATCAAGCCATCCGGAAGACCAAGGCGTCCGGCAAGAAGATCAAGATAGCCACGCTCTGCGCGCGTATCAGGCTCGATTGTCAGGCGTGATGCGGTGTAAAGCTCCACCTTCTGCTCTTCACTGCGGGCCGCAGCCACCAGCGCATCCAGATCGGTCGGGTTGGCCAGTTCTGCCTCAATAAAGGCTTCGGCTTCCGCACCCAAATCTTCAACATGCAGTTTTTGCATGATGTTGGCGCGTTCATCAGCATCAATATGGCCATCGGCCTTGGCAGCGGCAATCATCGCCTTGATCAAGGTCAGGGCAAAATCATTGCTAAGCCCCGTGTCAGGATGGAAAGGCGATCCGGCAGGCGGTGCAGGCAATTCCGGCAGCGAGGGGATGTTGTCCGGGGCCTGTCCACTCTTATAGCTGCGATAGGCCTGATAACCCAAACCGGCAATCAGGGCCAAACCACCCAGCTTCAGCGCACCGCCCGCCAAAGAGCGCCCTGTTTTGGTGCCCAATAGCACAGAGGCCAGAGCGCCTGCTTTCCAAGGGTTCGCCTTGGCGACATCCACGGCACCCCGTGCTTTGCCCCCGACCGTGCCACCCAGACCCGGAATTTGCGACCCCAGAAACTGCCCCAGCAGCTTTTTCGCATCAAACATCCTGTACTCCTCAACCATTGCACATGGAAGAAGACATAGGAACGCCCGCAGCCTTTCCCAAGGTGCGGGCGTCACTTTAGGGAGTGTAACATTCGATTTTAAACGGGCTGCAACGGCAATTTTCTACGCGCACCTAGGCTCATGTACTTGAGTACACTCCGTTCCGGCTCTCGAAAATCACCGTTTTCGCCACGCCCAAAGCCAAATTCTCACACTCCCTACGTCAGAATAGGAATTTGTCAGCCCTTGAGAGCGCAAGCCTCGGAAGCCAGCTTGGTGATGCCAGCCCAATCGCCAGCCGCAACCAGCTCTTTCGGCGCAACCCACGAGCCACCCACGCACACCACATTGGGAAGGCTCAGGTAATCCTTGGCGTTCTTCAAGGAAATGCCGCCCGTGGGGCAAAACAATGTGCCCGCCAGCGGCGAAGACAGGGCTTTGAGATAAGCGGCACCACCTGCCTGTTCAGCCGGGAAAAACTTCAGAACCTCATAGCCTTTTTCACGAAGGTTCATCACTTCGCTGGACGTGGCAG
>CAJYRE010000536.1 GCA_913776675.1 Rhizobiaceae bacterium | reverse complement strand
CGCCTTTAGAGGCCAGATACTCTTTCAACCCGTTGCGGCTTTCCGTGGCAAAACCCAGACGAAAGGTCTCAATGGTACGACCAGACAGGCCACGCTCGCGTAAGTAAGCACGGGCTTTTGCGCCATGGGCCGATTGCAACTGATCCTGAAAATACTGCGTGGCCAATTCCATCACATCGTGCAGACTGGTGCGCTCACGCTCGCGCTCAATCTCACGCGGATCGGCTTTCGGCATGGCAACGCCCGCCATATCGGCAATGCGCTCCACCGCTTCGGGAAAGCTCAAACCTTCCAGATCGGTCAGAAACCGGAAATGGTCGCCAGACACACCGCAACCAAAACAGTGATAGCGACCTTTGCGGTCTTCACAGTGAAAGCTGGGGCTTTTTTCGCCATGAAACGGGCAGCAGGCCCAATAATCGCCGCGTGACACATTGGTTTTCTTGCGATCCCAAGGCACACGTGAGCCAATCACGGCCGAAATCGGCACGCGGTCACGGATTTCATCAAGAAAATCGTTCGAAAAGCGCATTGGGCAACCTTGAGAATGGTCTATCCATATAGGACCTCGCAGCCTTAAACGCCACGTCTTTCGTTAGAAATACCCGCTATCCACATGGCCGGTCCGCAAGCACCATTCCACTGCCATCGCATCCGTTTTGAAACAGCAATTGACAGACGAATTGAAACAATCATAAATTATAGATAGTTTTAATTTTTTATCGATAAAAATCAGGAGAGACTCATTGCTGACGGATTTACTCAAAAACAAACCCGCCATTCGGCCTTTTGAAAAAGCGGCAATTGTTGTGCTGGGTGTCGGCCTCATGACACTGGCAGCCAAGGTTCACATTCCATTCTGGCCAGTGCCCATGACCCTGCATACCCTGGCCGTGATGAGCTTTGCCCTCATCCTTGGACCGAGATTGTCATTGGCGATCTTTGCCGCATATCTGGCAGCGGGTGCCGCCGGAATGCCGGTATTTTCAGGCAGCCCGGAACGCGGCATTGGCCTGAGCTATATGATGGGACCAACCGGCGGCTATCTTCTGGGATATTTTATTGCCGCATGGCTTGTGGGTATTCTTGGCTATAGAAAAGCACTGCTGCAACGGTGCCTGGCCTGCGTTGTGGGGCTGGTGGTGATTTACAGTGCCGGACTGCTGGGCTTATGGGCATTTATCCCATCGGAAAAACTTCTGGCGACAGGCCTGACACCCTTCTGGGCTGGTGATCTTGTCAAATGCGCTCTGTCCGCATTGCTCGCCACCATCATTTCAAACAACAATCCAACAGCTTCAGAAGTTCAGTCATGAATAGCACCATCCGGCACGACTGGAGTAGCGACCATATCGTGGCACTCCACAATCAGCCGCTTCTGGCCCTGGTCGGGCGCGCAAGCGCGGTTCACAGACAGCACCACGACCCCAACCATGTGCAGAAAGCCAGCCTACTTTCAATCAAGACAGGCGGCTGCCCGGAGGATTGCGCTTATTGCCCGCAATCAGCCCACCACCGGGACGTTGCCCTGACAAAAGACCGGCTGATGAACCCCGATAGCGTTCTGATGCTGGCCAAACGGGCGAGAGATGCCGGAGCAGATCGCTTCTGCATGGGGGCTGCATGGCGGCAAGTGCGAGACGGCAAGGAATTTGATGCCGTGCTGACTATGGTGCGCGGTGTTCGTAATCTTGGCATGGAAGCCTGCGTCACGCTGGGAATGCTACAGCCACACCATGCCGAACAATTGGCACAAGCCGGACTGACCGCCTATAATCACAATCTGGATACCAGCCCAGAGTTTTACGGCAAGATTATCTCCACCCGTACCTACCAGGAGAGGCTAGATACGTTGGCAACGGTGCGCGCCTACAATATCGCGCTTTGCTGTGGTGGCATTATCGGCATGGGTGAAACGGTTGAAGACCGCGCATCCATGTTGCAGGTGCTGGCCAGCATGACACCCCACCCCGAAAGTGTACCAATCAACGCGCTTGTTCCTGTAGCTGGCACGCCGCTTGCCGACAGACCACCGATCGACCCGCTGGAACTGGTGCGAATGGTGGCCACCGCCCGCATCATCATGCCCAAAACCATTGTTCGGCTTTCAGCAGGGCGTTCCGCCCTCAACAGGGAAGCACAAATTCTTTGCCTGATTGCCGGAGCCAATTCCGTATTTTACGGCGACACCCTCTTAACCACGCCCAATAGCGACACAAACGAGGATGCGGAACTCTTTCAAGCCATCGGGTCATGGGTGGAACGCCACCCAGTCGCTGCTTTGGAATAAATCCTGATTGCAAACCGAATGCCGGACCGGCTCATCAAAAACGGTCCGGCAAGACCACAGCTTACTTCGTCAAAAGTGCCTTCACCACGCCGGATGCCTTGGCAAAATCCATCTGGCCTGCATAGCGCTCTTTCAAGGCGGCAACCACCTTGCCCATATCGCGCATGCCGTCGGCGTTGATCTCGGCGATGATGGCGGCCACAACCTCGCGCACCTTTTCATCGCTCATCTGCTCTGGCATGAAGCTCTTGATAATCGCAACCTCTTCACGCTCCTGCGCGGCCAGTTCGGGACGGTCATTGTCTTCATAGATCTTGGCTGATTCTTCACGCTGCTTCACCAGCTTGGCCATGAGTTGCAAAATATCGTCGTCGCTCAAGGCTGGCTTACCCTCGCCCCGCTGGGCAATATCCCGATCCTTGAGTGCCGCCTGCACCAGACGAATGGTCGATACCCGGCGGGCATCCTTGGCCTTCATGGCTTCCTTCATCGCAGCGGTCAGATCATCACGTATCATGGTTTTTCTCCTTGTTGGGCGGGCGCAAGCGCCAAATCACCGGATATGCCTTTGCGTTTGAGGCAAGTTGATACCCCTCCCCGCCGCGCGGCGCAATGCAGCCATGCCTGGACAGATGCGAGAAATCCACGCTTTCACCGCAGGAACAATTGACCGGGACCATACTTGTCGTCTATGTACCATCGCCTGCACACACATCGTCATCAGGTTCCCGCACGCGCACTCATCTGCTGCGTAAGGACACTTGGCACACATATAAGGCCACGCGCCGCCGGTTTTGATTGAGCCGGGGCAAAAGGCTGGAAAAGGAACGGATATGACCGCTACATCGCCATGGACAACTGCAAAGCCCACAGCTCTTCTCGTTCTGGCCGATGGCACGGTCATTGAAGGTCAGGGCGTTGGTGCGACCGGGGCCGTTCAGGCCGAAGTGGTCTTCAACACAGCGCTGACCGGCTATGAGGAAATCCTCACCGACCCATCCTACCTCGGCCAGATCGTCACCTTCACCTTTCCCCACATCGGCAATGTCGGCACCAATGAAGAAGACATTGAAGACCTGACACCCGCCGCCCGCCACGGTGCGGTCGGCGTGATTTTCAAGGCTGACATCACCGAGCCATCCAACTACCGCGCCTCCAAGCATCTGGATACATGGCTGAAGGCCCGCGGCATCATCGGTCTTTCCGGCGTAGACACCCGCGCGCTGACGGCCTGGATCCGCGAAAATGGCGCGCCAAACGCTGTTATTGCCCATGACCCCAACGGCACCTTTGACATTGAAGACCTGAAAGCCAAGGCGAAAGCCTGGAGCGGTCTGGAAGGTCTGGATCTGGCAAAGGTTGCCTCCTCCGGCCAGTCATCCGTCTGGAATGAAAAGCCATGGGTGTGGAATGAAGGCACCAGCGAGTTGGCAGCTGCCGATGCCGCCTATCACATTGTCTGCATGGACTTTGGTGTGAAGCGTAACATCCTGCGCCTGTTCACTGGCCTGAACTGCAAGGTCACTGTTGTGTCGGCCAACACCAGCGCTGCCGACATTATTGCACTCAAGCCCGATGGCATTTTCCTCTCCAACGGCCCCGGCGATCCGGCAGCTACCGGCGAATATGCCGTGCCGGTGATTCAGGAGCTGATCAAGACCGATATTCCAATGTTTGGCATCTGCCTTGGCCATCAGATGCTGGGTCTGGCGCTGGGTGCCACGACCGAAAAGATGCATCAAGGCCATCATGGCGCAAACCATCCGGTCAAGGATTTCACCACTGGCAAGGTTGAGATTGTGTCGATGAACCACGGCTTTGCGGTGGATTCGAAGTCTCTGCCAGAAGGTGTTGAAGAGACTCACATTTCGCTGTTCGACAACACCAATTGCGGCCTGCGCCTGACCGGCAAGAATGTGTTCTCGGTGCAGCATCACCCGGAAGCCTCGCCCGGCCCGCAAGACAGCCACTATCTGTTCCGCCGTTTCATCAACATGGTGCGCGAAAACAAGGGCGAGCCCGCTTTGGCTGAACGCTGAAACACAGTCTGAATTCTACAAAAAACATAAGCCGACCAATCACTTGGTCGGCTTATTTGATTCTGAATCAAAAAATGAACTGCGCTTATAATCCGGCCTTTGCCATTTTGCTCCGACCATAACGATAGCTCCAGGCCATCAGCAGGGCGAAAAAGGCAATCCACATGGCTTCGCTCAATGGCAAAAACACCTCGACGGGCAACAGCGGAATCAACAGCAAACGCAGGCTGGCTTCGCACCACAGGGCAATCCACCAGACACTGGTGATAAAGCGCATCACCTTGCGATACCCCGGCACCGTCTGCCAAAGCGTTTCGGCGCGCGCTCTCGCTTGCGCACCACCCGCTGACGCCAGATAAAACACCAGCGGGCGTGAAGCCAACAGAGACAAACCAAAAGCCAGTCCCACACAGCCGGTGATCAACGATCCCTTTGCCAAGGCCAGAAACGGGCTTTTGAAATAAAGACTGGTGATCACCGAAGCAATCGTGGCCGACAGGGTGATAATCCCGATGGCTTGAATGCGCCTGCTGCGCGCAAAAGCGATAACAATCGAACCAACCGGAAAAACCGCGCCAATGGCAAGGCCCGTGACCGTCGATACCCCATGCGAGGATAAAAGCAGAAAGGTCAGATAGGGCAAAAGAGCGCTGACAAGAATATCGCTGAGCATGACAGGTATCCAACCACCAAAACGACCTTTTGAGCTTATATAAAACGGCAAGTGCAAAGTCTTGTCATCTTCTGGCCAGGATCAAACCTGAACCGTAGGAGGCCCTTGTTTTGCACAGGATTCAATGGTCCTATGATGCTTTCAGCACGTCAAACACACAGTGACAGCGCCGTGCGTTTTATCAAATGCACAAAGGACGCTGTAACACGTTTAATCGGCTGCATCACTTTCTTCTTAAAGCGATTCCAATTGAAGGAATGATGCCGTAAAATGGATGATACGCATCATGGATAATTGCTTTACCACGAACACAGCAACTGCGGATTATGAAGCAAGCCTGCTGGCACAAGCGCAAAGGCTTGCAGATATATTTTCGATCGACGCCGCCGAGCGCGACAAACTGGGCGGTGCGCCTTGGACGCAAATTGAACAGCTCAAACAAAGCGGACTTTTGAAAACCCTGATCCCACAGGAATGGGGCGGTCATGGTAGTCGCTGGTCCACCGTTTTGAAAATGGTGCGGATCATGGCCAAGGCCGATAGCTCTTTGGCCCATCTTTTCGGCTATCATTTTCTGGTCATGAACGGCTCCCGTATGGCCGGTGAAGAGGTGTCAACAGAGCGCATCCAGCGCGAAACCGCCGAGAAAAACCTGTTCTGGGGCAATTCCATCAGCTCGCTCTCTCCAACCCTGACAGGCAAGCGGGAAGACAACCGGCACAGGCTCAACGGGTTTCGCCCGTTTTCGAGCGGTTCGCATGTGGCCGATATGTTGCTGATTGGCTGGACAGATACCGACAGCAATCAGAGTTTTCATGCTGCCATTCCGGCAGATCGGGCTGGCGTGGAGATTGCTGGAGATTGGGATGGTTTCGGCCAGACCCAGACGGGCAGCGGCACGGTTCATTTTCACGATGTGATCGTGGAGGCAGACGAGGTAATCGATCTCAGCAAAACCAAAGGCGAGCCGATTTCAACGCTCATTCCTCAAATCAGCCAGTGCATTCTCTCCAGCGTTTTCATCGGCACCGCCATCGGCGCGCTGGAAGCTGCCCGAGATTATACGATGAGCAAAAGCCGACCATGGGTGAATTCCGGTGTCAGCGCCCATCATGAAGATCCATGGGTGCAGCGTGTTTACGGTGAGCTGTGGTCTCAAACAGAAGCGGCCCTGTTGCTGGTGGAAAAAGCCGATCTGGCCATGGATGCAATCTGGCAGGCCGGACGGAACCTGACAGGCAAGGATCGCGCTGAACACGCCCGCATTATTGCCTCGGCCAATATTGTCTCTGGTGACATCAGTCTGAAGGTCACATCTGATATTTTTGAGGTCATGGGAGCCCGTTCTGCCACCCGCACCAACGGTTTTGATCGCTTCTGGCGCAATGTACGGCTGCACACCCTGCACAATCCGGCAGAATACAAGGCCCGTAATATTGGCACCTGGTTTCTCACAGGCGCATTTCCCGAGCCCAAACTTTATGTTTAACAATGATCCTGCCATGCATGAAACAGCTTGGCAGGAGAAACCGAGAACACTTCAGTTTTTCGCGGAAAAACGAAATTGTTCTCACTCCTTGTTTCACGCATTTCCGGACGGAAAACCGCTACGCCCTTTTCCTGAAAATACGCTATCTGGCCTCAAGACGCATTTCGTGGCGAAGCCGCAGAAAGAAGCGCAGCCCCAGCAGGATGGATGCACTGGTCAGGCCGATCAGAAAACCAAGCCACACGCCAATACCGCCCAGCCCCAAGGGAAAGGCCATGATCCACGCCAGCAGAAAACCAATGGGCCAATAGGAGATCAGAGCCAGAATCATTGGCACCCGCGCATCTTTCAATCCGCGCAGCAGGCCTGCGGCAATCGCCTGTATCCCATCGACAAGCTGAAAAATCCCGGCAATCACAACCAGAGGCGCTGCATAATCCAGCACCGCCGCCGCATCATCACGGCGGCGATCCAGAAACAGACCACTCAGCTCATGGGAAAAGAAAAAGAACAACAACCCACCACACACAGAGATGCAGGCGGCCACACAAACCACCGAAATCGCGGCCTGAATGACATTGGCAAAATCACCACGTCCATGTGCCACACCGACCCGCACGGTAGCCGCCTGCGCAAGCCCTAATGGAATCATGAAGGCAATGGAGGCCAATTGCAGCGCAATACCATGAGCCGCCAGCTCAACCGTGCCAATACTGCCCATCATCAGCGAGGCCGCCGTAAACAGGCCTGCCTCGGCCAGCACCGTGATGCCAATTGGCAAGCCCAATTGCACCACATCACGCAACGCATCCCAATCCGGTCGCCAGAACCGAACAAACAGCTCGTATTTCCGGGTCACGCTGTTGAAATACAAATAGACCGCCATAACCATCATGGCAAAGAAATTGACCGTCACCGCCACCCACGCAGCCCCGAGAATGCCAAAGGCTGGCACACCGAAATGGCCCAGCACCACGCAATAGGCAAGGCTTGCATTGAGCAACAGGGTGGCAATGGTGATATACAACACCACCTTGGCGCGCCCGATAGCGCTTACAAGTGCCCGCATCACAGCAAACATCAAGGCGGTTGGCAGGCTTAACCACATGATGCGAATATAGCTGGAAGCAAGCTCTGCCACAT
>CAJYRE010000535.1 GCA_913776675.1 Rhizobiaceae bacterium | reverse complement strand
GACAGCCTCGGTATCGACCGGAATAAAGGTCTCAGAGCGGCCAAGCGCCACAACGGTCGCGCCACAACCTTCCAGCATGGTCACCAGCATATCACGGCCAACGCTGCTGTGCTGATAGACCCCGATTTTCAAACCGTTTAACGCCCCTGCGGGCAGCAGGTTTGCATAGCGGGCCATGAAGAGGCTTGCGGCCTGCTGGCTCTGGTCTTCACCGCTGGCGTGTTCAACGCGGTTGGCTTCTTCGTTATCGGCAAGCCTTGCTGCAAGCTCGGTAATGGCCACCTCATCGGCTTTGTCGATCTCGCCATCCGGGCGGTAAAATTTAATGCCATTGCGATCGGCGGGAATATGCGAGCCGGTGATCATCAGAGATGCGGCCCCGATATGGGTGCCATACAGCGCAAGCGCAGGCGTGGGCAAGGTGCCGCAATCCACCGGAACCAGACCGGCGCGCTGCAAGGCCGCCATGCATGTGGCGGCAATCTCAGGGCTGGAGGGGCGGAAATCCTGACCGATCAGCACCGTGGAGCCGGGCTTGGCATAGCCTTTTGTCAGCAGCATCCGGGCAAAGGCCGTGGCATGCAGCGCAGAAACAGAGCCGACGAGTTCTGTTGACAATCCACGCAATCCACTGGTTCCGAATTTTGCTGACATGGGCGCTCTCCTTTGTGTGCGCATGGGTATATCCGCCATGATGCATGTCGTCAAAGCCTGTGCGCTATGTGCGCTGTCAGAGGATGTGCGAAGAGGAGGTTGCCAACAGAAGAATGTCAACAAACAGGTCGAGAATTCTCTCTGCCAAGAACAGGTTCAGTCTGAGTGAAACGTAAACCGTTGGGGAAGGGATGTGCAGGGGGCGGAAAGTAAAAAGAGCTCGACGCGGGAGGAGGATGCGTCGAGCTCTTAAACTTGATCGGCAATTGGGAGGAGGAGGAGTATTGCCGATCCTCACAAAGCGGCACTGGGAGGAGGAGTGCGCCGCTTCGATGATTTCAATATAATTGATTTTTTTGATTTGAATATCCTTTAATGCCGCAACGCAGCAATGCAAAAAACACATAGCTTTTTAGGGGTGCATGTCGGCTTTCTCAATTGTCAGTAGGATCTTTCAGTCAGATCCCGGTTAAACTTAGGGGAGCTTCCTTAAAGTTGACTAGAATTTGAGCAAGTTCGACCCCTTCATCATGCAATCAAGCGATAGAAATTTTCAAACAAGCGCCCAAAAACAACGGATGACAGTGCGTCCTCTCTCCCTGTAGGCTTCCAGAGGTTTGAGGGGATGCAGTCCATCAGGTTGGGTGCAGTGTCTGACGTTGGCAGTGTCTGGCATTGGCAATTGGAGGAGTGAGGATGCCCAAAGATCAACCCAACATTCTGTTGGTGACCGCAGACCAATGGCGCGGCGATTGCCTCTCATCGGTTGGGCATCCCGTGGTGCAGACCCCGCATGTTGATGCGTTGGCAGCGCAGGCCGTGCTGTTTCGCAGGCATTTTGCTGGGGCCGCGCCCTGTTCTCCGGCCCGTGCCTCGATTTACACCGGTCTGTATCAGATGAACCATCGGGTGTGTCGCAATGGCTCCCCCCTGGATGCCCGGTTTGAGACTTTGGCGCAGGCCGCACGGCGGGCCGGCTATGACCCGACATTGTTTGGCTATACCGATGTTTCGCTCGACCCGCGCACCATGGATGCCTCTGATCCGCATCTGACCAGCTATGAAGGCGTGCTGCCGGGCTTTACTGTCGGGCAATTGCTGCTGGAAGACGACCGCCAATGGCTGAGCTGGCTCAAGACGAAGCGCGGTGGCGCAAGGCCGGATCGGTATGTTCACCTGACCGGTTTAGTGCGGCCTGTGCGGCCCAATCAGGAGCCGCCCGCCTACAGCGCCGATGAAACGCCCACAGCGTTTCTCACCGAGGCCTTTCTCAACTGGCGCGAAGAGCAGACCCGTCCGTGGTTTGCCCATATCTCTTATCTCCGCCCGCATCCGCCCTTTTGTGTGCCCGAGCCGTATAACCGGATGTTTGCGCCGGAAGCTGTTCCAAAGCCCGCACGCCATGCGACGCTGGAAGCCGAGATGGCGGTGCATCCGCTGGCGCGGCTGTTCTTGGAACAATTGCCGCAATCAGCCTTTGTTTACGGCGCGCAAGGTCGGGTGGTCGAGTGGAGCGAGACGGATATTGCCACCATCCGCGCCACCTATTACGGCATGATGGCCGAGGTGGACGCCCAGTTTGGCCGCATTGTCGAGGCTCTCAAACACAGCGGCGATTGGGACAGGACCATCATTATTTTCACCTCCGACCATGCCGAGATGATGGGCGATCACTGGATGTTTGGCAAAGGCGGGGCCTATGATGGAAGCTATCATATTCCGCTGGTGATCCGTGATCCGGCTTGTGCTGAACAGGCGGGCCGGGTTGTTGATCATTTCACCTCGGCTGCCGATGTGATGCCAACGCTGCTTCAGCGCATCGGCGTCACGCCTGCCAATCATCAGGACGGCGCATCCTTGCAGCCGTTTTTGCAAGGAGAGGTGCCGCAAAACTGGCGCGACCACGCCTTTTGGGAATTTGATTTCCGCGATGTGGTGACCAACGCGCCGGAACAGGCCTTGGGGTTGAAGTCCAACCAGTGCAATATGTCGGTGCTGCGCGATCATCAGTTCAAATATGTGCATTTTGCTGGTCTGCCGCCGCTGCTGTTTGATCTTGCGGCTGATCCTGATGAAATGAACAATCTGGCTGAAGACCCCGCCTATCTTGCCGTGCGGTTGCGTTATGCGGAAAAACTGCTGGCGCTGCGGGCCGAGCATCTGGACCAGACGCTGGCCTATACCGAATTGTCGGAGAAGGGGCCAATCTCCAAACCGCACCTGTAAGGGCTGACAAAGCGGTATCTATGGGCCTGGCTTTTTAGTATAGGCAGGCTTGACGATATTGAGGTTTGGAGACAGGCATGGCACCCACCATTCG
>CAJYRE010000534.1 GCA_913776675.1 Rhizobiaceae bacterium | reverse complement strand
GGCGCGAGCCATCCTTCCTGCTCAGTTGGGTTATTGGACTGGCGGCCTGTGTTGCCGGAATTGTGAGCTATAGCTGGTTTCTCGCTGCTCCTACGGCGTTTGTGGGGGCTGTGGCCATGATTTGCATGCTCTGGGGAAGCTGTATTCTCTATGGTGCCGCAGAGCAGTTTCGCACAGATCATTTTCCGCTTCGATCCGTCGCTCTTTACGCAGCCATCGGCACAGTCTGCATTGCCAGTGCTTTTGCCCTGAACTATTGGGGCATTGGCTTTATTCTACTGAATATCAGTGCGACAGTCGCCTTTCTGGCCACAGCCCACCAATATTGGCTGGCCAAGGGTGAGTCTCCCGGAATCATTGCAGGCATTGCGCTGCTGTATGGCATTGTTGCCATTTCTTTTCTACCATGCGCCCTGACCCTTGTTCATGACGGATCGTGGATCATCTCCATGCCGCCCAGCGGCCTTGCGGAAGATGTCAACATGGCCTGCTGCATTGCTGGCATGACGGGCATCGGTGGGCTATCGCTGACAGCTCATCAGGCCCGGATCACAGCTCTGCACCGGCTTGAAGCGCTGACGGACTCCCTGACCGGCCTTTCCAATCGCCGCGCGCTGTTTGAAACCTATAAACGGCAAAGCTTTCGGGAAACGATGGCCATTCTGGTGTTGGACATTGATCGTTTTAAGTCGGTCAACGACCAATATGGTCATGCCGCAGGCGATGTCGTGCTGCAGATCCTTGCCAAACAACTGCAATCCACGGGCGGAATCAGCAAAGCAGCCAGACTGGGCGGCGAAGAATTTGCTGCCGTTATAGAGGATGCCAGTCCGGGCCGGGCAGAATGGATTGCTGAACACATTCGCAGACGCCTTCAGGAACGTGAAATTACCATTGACGGTAATATTGTGCGCGTTACCACCAGCATCGGCATTTGCTATGGGACGCCTTCCGGCCTGACATTCGATGATATTCTCAAGCATGCCGATGATGCGCTTTATCTCGCCAAACGCAAAGGGCGCAACCGGATTGAAATGGCATCCACCTCTTCCTACACACGCACAACGCTCAACCACGCCTGAAGCGAAGCGTCTCACAGGAGACAGCAAATCGCATTGATAGGGGTGGAAATCCATCTGGCAAGCATCAGTGCTTCTTGTTATAGAGCGTCAAACTGAAAAAGCGGAAACAAAAACTTGTCGCATTGTGCCGATTCTGCTGATCTGCACACTGCATCGCGCTGCACGTCCATCAATTCGGCATGCGGCACTGGGCCAAGAGGAGCACGCAATGACCCTGACATCCTTTTCCGACCCTGCCGTGATGGCAGATCTTCTTGCCAAGATGCTTTGGGAAATCAAGGCCGTGCATTTTAATGCCACTGAACCTTACAAGCTGGCATCGGGCATGCGCAGCCCGGTCTATATCGATTGCCGAAAGCTGCTGTCCTATCCGCGTGTCCGCTCCAGCGTCATGGATTTTGCCGTGGCCACGCTGCTCAGCAACGCCGGGTTTGAGCAATTTGACTGTATCGCCGGCGGTGAAACGGCGGGCATTCCCTTTGCCGCCCTGCTGGCAGACCGGCTGAACCTGCCAATGATCTATGTGCGCAAAAAGCCGAAAGGCCATGGCCGCAATGCCCAGATTGAAGGTCATATGCCAGAAGGAGCCCGCGTTCTGGTGATTGAGGACCTGACCACCGCTGGCGGCAGCATGTTCACCTTCATCGATGCCGTGCGGGAAGCCGGTGGGGTAATTGACCACGGCATGGCCCTGTTTTTCTACGATATTTTCCCAGAAGCTCATGAGCGTTTCCGCAATGGCAATGTGCAGCTCCATTACATTGCCACATGGCGCAATGTTCTGGCCGTTGCCAAACAGAAAAAGCTGTTTGATGACAAGACCCTGTCGGAAGTCGAAGCCTTTCTCGACGCGCCCCTGGAATGGTCTGGCCGCAATGGCGGCGTCAGCACACTTGGCTGAGGCAATGCCAGCCTGAAGATTTGCTCAATGGGCTGGCAAAAAGCGACAACTTGTTTTAAATCGATTGAACGATAGAACAATTGGACTGGGAGGCTCGAATGATCCTGAGTTGCGGTGAAGCCCTGATTGATATGTTGCCGCGTGAGACGACGCTGGGCGAGCCTGCCTTTTCTCCCTATGCGGGCGGTGCCGTGTTCAACACGGCCATTGCCTTGGGGCGCCTGGGGGTTGCCTCTGCTTTCTTCACCGGCCTGTCCGATGATATGTTGGGCGATGTGCTGCGCGACACGCTAAAAAAAAGCAATGTGGATTTCAGCTATTGCGCCACCCTCGCCCGCCCCACCACCATTGCCTTTGTCAAACTGGTGGATGGCCATGCATCCTACGCCTTTTATGACGAAAACACCGCTGGCCGGATGATTACCGAAGCCGATCTGCCAACCCTTGGCGACGATTGCGAAGCCCTGCATTTTGGGGCCATCAGCCTGATTCCGGACCCTTGCGGTGCCACTTATGAAGCCTTGATGCAGCGTGAACACAAGAGCCGCGTCATCTCGCTCGACCCCAATATTCGTCCCGGCTTCATCAAGGACAAGGCCGCCCACATGGCCCGCATTCGGCGCATGGCCGCCATGTCGGATATTCTGAAGTTTTCCGATGAAGACCTCGACTGGTTTGGTATGGAAGGCGATCAGGACAGCCTTGCCCGCCAATGGCTGGCGCATGGTGCCAAGCTGGTGGTCATCACCATGGGCGCAGAAGGCGCTGTGGGCTATACCGCCCAGCATAAAGTGCATGTTCCGAGCGAAAAAGTCACCGTGGTCGATACTGTTGGTGCCGGTGACACCTTTGATGCTGGCATTTTGGCCTCTTTGAAAATGCAGAATCTGCTCACCAAGCAACAGGTCGCCAATCTGACCGAAGAACAGATTGCCAAGGCGCTGGCGCTGGGGGCAAAAGCCGCGGCTGTGACTGTTTCAAGAGCTGGTGCCAACCCGCCCTTTGCAGCCGAAATCGGCCTTTAGAGTTTGTCAGGGAAAAGTGGAATCCGGTTTTCCCGAAAAGACAAACGAAAACAAAAGAGTCTAGAGTCTGTCTGGTTCAATTTGAACCTGACAGACTCTAGAGCATTTCCAGGAAAAGTGTGTAGCGGTTTTCCGTCTGGAAATGCGTAAAAACAAAGAGTTAGAGCGGTTCACTGTTTCCGTGAAACAGTGAAGCGCTCTAAGCATCCATTCCGTTGCATGCTTAAATCCGCGCATTTTCCTATGCGCGGTTTCTCTGTTACGTATTTCCAATCGCCCAACGCTGCACACTTTTGCTGGAAATAGCTTTTAACAACGCATTTCCGGACACAAAACCGCTGCGCACTTTTGCTGGAAATAAGTTCCTTATGCGCATTTCCGGACGCAAAACCGCTGCGCACTTTTGCTGGAAATGCTTAGACAACCCCACCATTGGCATGAATGGTCTGGCCATTGACCCAGCCACCGTCCGGTCCGGCCAGAAAGGCAACAACGGCGGCAATTTCGTCTGCTGTGCCAATGCGCTCCAGGGGTGCCAGTCTGGCGAAGGCATCAATGGCCGGCTGAGACTTTCCTTCCAGAAACAAATCTGTTGCCGTGGCACCCGGTGCCACGGCATTGACGCTGATGTTGCGTCCCCGCAATTCCTTGGCCAGCACGGCCGTCATGGTTTCAATGGCTGTTTTTGTAGCCGCGTAAATGCTGTAGTTCTCTGCCCGCATGGCCGCGACACTGCTTGAAATATTGATGATCCGTCCACCGGAACGAAGCCGCTTCGCCGCCTCCCGCATCCCGTTGAACGTGCCTTTCAGATTGACCGCAATCTGGCGATCAAACATCGCATCATCAATCTCCACCATGGGCCTTCGCACCATGATGCCTGCATTGTTGACCAGCACATCCACGCCGCCACACAGGGCCTCTCCCCTGTCGAACAACAGGGAAAAACTGGCTGGATCGGCAACATCCGCCGAAACAGCCAGAGCTTCACCGCCCGCACTGTGGATCTTTTCCACCAGCGCGCGGGCAGCAACCTCATCGAGATCATTGATGATC
>CAJYRE010000533.1 GCA_913776675.1 Rhizobiaceae bacterium | reverse complement strand
ATCTGTTGAGGAGACGAACATGCGGCCATCAGGCAGAAAAACCGATCAGATGCGCAAGGTATCATTCGAGCGCAATTTTTCCAAACATGCGGAAGGCTCCTGCCTTGTCAAATTTGGCGATACCCATGTGCTGTGTACGGCAAGTCTGGAAGATCGTGCGCCAGCCTGGTTGCGCAACACGGGCAAAGGCTGGGTCACCGCAGAATATGGCATGTTGCCGCGCGCCACAGGCGAGCGGATGAAGCGTGAAGCCGCCTCCGGCAAACAAAGTGGCCGCACCCAGGAAATTCAACGGTTGATTGGCCGTTCCCTGCGGGCGGTGGTTGATCTGGAGGCGCTGGGAGAGCGCCAGATTTCCATCGATTGCGATGTCATTCAGGCAGATGGCGGCACCCGTACCGCCTCGATTACCGGCGCATGGATTGCCCTGCATGACTGTCTGAAATGGATGGAAAGCCGCAATATGCTGAAGGTCGAGCGGGTGTTGAAAGATCATGTCGCCGCCATCTCCTGTGGGATTTTTGCCGCCCAGCCGGTGATTGACCTCGATTATCTGGAGGACTCGGCGGCGGAAACCGACGCCAATTTTGTCATCACCGGCAAGGGCGGTATTGTTGAAATTCAGGGTACAGCCGAAGGCAAGCCTTTCAGCCAGGACGAGTTTCTGACACTGCTGGGTCTGGCCCAGACAGGCATTGCCGACCTGGTGGAGCTGCAAAAGCAGACAATCGCGGGATAAGAGACGGTCATGACCACCGGCATTGAAGGGATTCTGGAAACGGCCCTCTACGTTGATGACCTCAACGTGGCAGAGTCCTTCTATGCCGGGGTTTTGGGGCTTGAGTTGATCTTGAAGCAGCCGGATCGCCATGTGTTTTTTCGCTGTGGTCCCGGTGTGTTGCTGCTGTTCCATGCGGACCATTCCAGCATCCCGGCAGAGCCGGGCATGTTGCCTGTGCCCACCCATGGCGCAGATGGGCCGGCGCATATGTGTTTTCGCATGGCTGCGGAAAATATGGATGCCATGGTGGCGCGTTTATCTGCGGCAGGTGTGCCGCTGGAAGCAGATTTTCACTGGCCCAATGGTGCCCGCTCGATTTATTTCCGCGATCCGGCGGGCAACAGTCTGGAATGTGCCGAGGCGCGGCTTTGGCAGATCAATGAGGATTGAGAATGCGCAAACTTGAAACCAAAACCATTGTTGTGGCCAGTCATAACGCGGGTAAGATTGCCGAGATTGCTGATTTGATCGGGCCGTTCGGCTTTTCGGCCAAGTCTGCCAAGGAACTGGGCTTTGTTGAGCCGGATGAAACCGGAACAACTTTTGAGCAAAATGCGGCCATCAAGGCGCTGGCTTCTGCCAAGGCGTCCGGCTTGCCAGCCCTTTCCGATGATTCTGGTCTGGTGATCGATGCGCTAGGTGGCGCACCGGGCGTCTACACCGCCAATTGGGCCGAGCGGGAGGATGGCAGCCGCGATTTTCCCTGGGCAATGGAAAAGGTGGAAAAGGCCTTGCAGGACAAGGGTGCCACGCTGCCGGAAAATCGCGGGGCGCGTTTTGTCAGTGTGCTGTGTCTGGCATGGCCGGATGGCCATACGGAGTTTTTCCGCGGCGAAGTGGATGGCACCATTATCTGGCCACCACGCGGCACCTCCGGCTTTGGCTATGATCCGATTTTTCAGCCCAAAGGCTATACCAGCAGCTTTGGCGAAATGACCGCAGAAGAAAAGCATGGCTGGAAGCCCAGCGATGCTGACGCGCTGTCGCACCGGGCCCGTGCCTTCAAGATCTTCGTTGAAACCTGCCTGGACGCTTGAGGATTTATGGCCGAGCCGACTTCGCTTCTTCTCCCAGATACCGGCGAGCCGGGTTTTGGCGTTTATATTCACTGGCCATTTTGCGCAGCCAAATGCCCCTATTGTGATTTCAACAGCCATGTCCGCCATCAGAAGGTTGATCAGCCTCGGTTCACAGCCGCTTTTCTGAAAGAAATGGAGCGGATGCGGGCCTTGAGCGGGCCCAAAACGGTGACCAGCATTTTCCTCGGTGGCGGTACGCCGTCCCTGATGGACCCGGCAACGGTAGGAGCCTTGCTGGATGGTGTTGCCAAATATTGGACCATGCCCCGTGGTATTGAAATCACCATGGAAGCCAATCCCACCAGTGTTGAGGCTGAGAGGTTCCGGGGCTATCGTGCGGCAGGCGTCAATCGTGTATCGCTGGGCGTGCAGGCCCTGAATGATGTGGATTTGAAATTTCTGGGCCGCATGCATTCGATGGAGGATGCGTTGAAGGCCGTTAAACTGGCCCGCGAGATTTTTCCACGCATGTCGTTTGATCTGATTTATGCCCGTCCGAACCAGACCATTGAGGCTTGGGAAGATGAGCTGAAGCAAGCCATTTCCTATGCTGTTGACCATCTCTCGCTCTATCAACTGACCATTGAGGAAGGCACGCCCTTCTTTGGCTTGCACAAGGCTGGCAAGATCATTCCACCGGATGAGGAGCATGCCGCCCAGCTTTATGAGGCAACGCAGGAGATTACCGCCGGTGAGGGCCTGCCTGCTTATGAAGTGTCCAATCACGCTGTGCCGGGTGCAGAGAGCCGCCACAATCTCACCTATTGGCGCTATGGCGACTATGCCGGCATTGGACCCGGCGCACACGGACGGCTGACGCGCGGCCATGATAAAATGGCAACCGTGACCGAAAAACACCCGGAAACCTGGCTTGAGCGGGTGGAACAGCAGGGTGATGGTATGGTCGAGCAGGATCTGCTGGGGCCGGATGAGCAATCGGATGAACTGCTGCTGATGGGCCTGCGCCTGCGGGAAGGTGTTGATCTGGCTCGCTGGCAACAGCTTTCCGGGCGCGATCCTGATCCGGAGCGCGAACAATTTTTACTGGAACACGGATTTATCGAGCGCCTTGGCAATTCCCGCCTGCGCTGCACACCCAAGGGCATGTTGGTGCTGGATGCAGTGGTGGCGGATCTTGCCTGTTGAGCCCTGATGAGGGAGGACACCTCCCTCAGACATGCATCAAAGGCTGAATTTTTCACCCAGATAAAGACGCCGCACATCAGGATTGTTGACAATATCATCGGCGCGGCCATGGGTGAGCACTTCACCTGCGTGGATGATATAGGCGCGATCAATCAGGCCGAGCGTTTCGCGCACATTGTGGTCAGTGATCAACACGCCAATACCACGGGCCGTTAGATGGCGCACCAGATTCTGGATGTCAGAGACTGAAATAGGGTCTACACCGGCAAAGGGTTCATCCAGCAGCATAAAGGTCGGGTCTGTGGCCAGTGCGCGGGCAATTTCCAGACGGCGACGCTCACCACCCGACAGAGCAACGGCGGCAGACTTGCGCAGTCGCTCGATATTGAACTCAGCCAGCAGCTCGTTGAGCTTATGCTCGCGCTTGTCCTTGTTTTTTTCATGCAGTTCCAGCACGGCGCGAATATTGTCTTCCACCGACAGGCCCCGGAAAATCGAGGCTTCCTGCGGCAGATAGCCAACGCCCAACCGTGAGCGCTGATACATGGGCATGGATGTTACATCATTGCCATTGATGGCAATCGTGCCCATATCCACTGGCACAAGGCCGGTGATCATGTAGAAGCAGGTGGTCTTGCCAGCACCATTGGGGCCAAGCAGGCCAACCGCTTCGCCCCTGCGCACCACGAGAGATGCGCCATTGACCACGCGACGGGTGTTGTAGGTTTTTGTCAGGCCGTGGGCAATCAACGTGCCGTCATAGCGGTTCTTCTCGCGTTCAGCCGAAGCCGGGCCAGAAGTCACGCTGTTCGTTTCCGCACGATTGGAATTTAAACCGGGAATTTTCACTTCGATGTCCGCAATCAGGGTTTTTGCTGCGACTTTGGATCAAGCTGGATTTGTACGCGCTTGCCACAACTGTCGAGCTTGGCTTCGCCCGTATTCATGGACACTGTCAGCTTGCAGCCAACAAACACGTTTCCGCCTTCGGTGAGAACAACCTTATCACCGGTCAGGGTGAAAATCTGGGTGTTCATGTCAAAGTGACCTTTGTCGGCCGTTGCCTGCTGGGTTTCGGTGTTGATGATCACATTGCCCAGAACATCAATCGTATCGATCTTGGCATCGCCGCTGGTCACGGCAGCGCCCTGACCCTTGTATTTGACCACCATATCCTTGGAGCGCATGGTGGTGGTGCCCTGAACAACCTTCACATTGCCATTGAAGTTGGCGGTGTTGGTCTGCTGATGCACTTCCAGATTGTCACTTTCAATCTGGATCGGCTTGTCGCCGGAAAGCTTCATCCCATCCATCTTGCTGGTGGTGGCCTGCGCCAGTGCCTGAGAAGCCACGCCCGTGAGGCAGAGTGTTGCAACAAGCGCAACAGGGGCAAAATAGAAGGAAATGCGACGATGGATTGGCGTCATGATTTGTTCTCAATTGCCCGCGGTTTTGAGGGTGGAAGGATCGATGTTCAGTCTGACATTACCGTTAAAGGTGATATTTTGCCCTTTATCTGACATATCCATGGACTGCGCAACAAGAGATGACGCTTTCGTATGAATCGTCACCACATCATCTGTCTTAAGCTTTCCCGCCTTCACGTCAAGATCACCTGACTGGAACATTGCATCCACGCCGCTGGATAAATGAATTCTGAAAGGCTTTGTCAGGGTCATCTTGTCTGTGGCGCGGTCATAGGTGCCGCTGACGGCTGCAATATCGGCCAAGGTGCTTTCATTGACCGGCATTTTGGCGGCAATGGTATCCAGCGTGATCAGGTTGGGATTCTTGATGTCCTGCAGCGCCCGTAGCGCATTCAACGAATAGGGGATGCCGTTGGAGTTTCGGCCGGAAATGGTCGGTTTCGCCATGACCACCTTGCCATCTTCGATATTGATGCCGTCAATCTTGATGTTCTCAGGCAGGTAGGCGCGCACCACAGACACAGCAACAAAGCCTGCCGTCAGCACAAGGGCCAGCAAGGGCAGCACGATCCGCATGCGGCGTACGCGACGGGAATGACCAATAGCCTGAGTGTAAGGGGCGTTCATTGTGTGTTTTCCCGTCTTACGCGAGCCTGTTTCTACCTGGTTGAGCATGTCTCGTCAGTCCATCAATCATCCGCTCGATCATTGCTCACCCTTCTCACGGGACATGTCTTGTCAGCACAATCTAGCGCTTAAGTCTTAGTCAAGAGTGAACACGGGGCGTTACAAGCGTATTGAATTTTTGAATGCCGCCTTGATCCTTATGCGTTGCAAATATGGATTTTTTCAAGTCGGTTACAAGCTTTGCTTTTTTCGCCCTGAAAAGCTTATCCGATTTTGCTCCTCTGTGGCCCTGTCGTGAAGATTTTTTTCACACGCTTGGCAGTTCTTGGCTTAAGCGATTGATTATTCCAATTTTTTATGATGTTTTACGGCATTGAAAAAATGAGAGTGGTCGCTCTATGATTTTTGCGGGCGGCTGGTGAAACGACATCGTGTTTGACTTCAACATCCTTTATTTTACAGGGGGTTATCGTGATTAAATCCGAGCTGGTGCAAATCGTTGCGGCCCGCAATCCGCATCTTTATCACCGCGACGTTGAAAATATCGTCAACGCTATTCTGGATGAAATCACCGATGCATTGTCCTCGGGGAATCGCGTCGAGCTGCGTGGTTTTGGCGCTTTTTCGGTGAAAAACCGTCCGGCGCGCACGGGGCGTAATCCGCGCACTGGCGAAACCGTGTTTGTTGAAGAAAAATGGGTTCCGTTTTTCAAAACCGGCAAGGAATTGCGAGAGCGCCTCAACCCCGGCATGGAAGATGAAGAAGACGAAGATGCGGATTGATCCTCTGCGTTGCCATTGGTCTTCTTGCCGTTGATAAGGGGGTGCTGGCTCCTTGAAACGGTCAGATTTGCGAGGTCAAGCTGAAGCATGGTTCCGTTGACCGTGGTCAGGATAGATCGGGAGAAGCATGATGCTGAAAAAAATTGTCAATATTGTCATTCTGGTGCCTTTGGCGATTGTTTTGATCGTGCTGTGTGTGGCCAACCGTCAATCCGTCACGCTGGCTTTGAATCCGTTTCGCCCGGATGATCAGCTTTTG
>CAJYRE010000532.1 GCA_913776675.1 Rhizobiaceae bacterium | reverse complement strand
CGGCATTATCGTCGCCAAGACGGCGGCGGAAACCGTGAAGCGCGTGGCGCAGGAATTGGGCGGCAAATCGGCCAATATCATTTTGCCCGATGCCGATTTTGAAACGGCTGTGCGCAAAGGTGTGCAGGGCTGCTTTGGCAATTCCGGCCAATCCTGCGATGCGCCCACCCGTATGCTGGTGCCACGCGAGCGCCACGACGAAGCGCTGGCTTATGCCAAATCCGAGGCCGAAACCTTTGTGGTGGGCGATCCGCGCAATGATGAAACCGTGCTTGGCCCGGTGGTCAGCCAGATCCAGTTTGACAAGATCCAGCGGCTGATCGAGGCAGGCATTGCCGAAGGGGCAACGCTGGTAACGGGCGGCCCCGGTCGTCCCGAACATCTCAACCGTGGCTATTATGTGCGCCCCACGATTTTTGGCAATGTGCGCAACGATATGACCATTGCGCGTGAGGAAATCTTTGGCCCGGTTCTGTCCATCCTGCCGTATAAGGATGAAGATGAGGCGGTCGAAATTGCCAATGACACGGTCTATGGTCTGGCCGCTTATGTGCAATCGGCCAATATCGAGCATGCCCGCGATGTGGCCAAGAAAATGCGGGCCGGTTCCGTTTATCTCAACTATCCGGATGGGGATACGTTCGCGCCGTTTGGTGGTTACAAACAATCCGGCAATGGCCGCGAATATGCCGATTGGGCCATTCATGATTTTTTGGAAATCAAGGGCATTGTCGGCTGGGGTGCATAAGCGACCCCGATGAGGTTGGATGGCAGATCATGTTCTCTGCCGGGATTTTTCCCGGTGGGGACATGTTAACCCGGAAATGAGCGAGCATGAAACAGGTCTTCAATCCGCCCTCGGTACGCAAACCCTTTGGCCACTATAATCATGGCCTGCTGGTGCCGCCCGGGGCCAGTCTTTTGGTCACATCCGGCCAGCTTGGCATTGGCGTGGATGACCATATTCCGCCGGATGTGGAAGGGCAGGCCGTGCTGTGCTTTGAAGCCATCGGTGCCATTCTGGCGGAAGCGGGCATGTCCTACGCGGATGTGATCCGTATTTCTGCTTTTGTCACCCGGCGCGAGGATTTTGCCCCCTATATGGCCGTGCGTGACCGCTATACGCTGGAGCCAAAGCCGGTTTCTACGTTGATTATCGTCAGCGGGTTCACCCGGCCTGAATTTCTGGTTGAGGTGGAGGTGACGGCGGCGAAGCTGGCGTGATCCTATTTGGATGAAAACGATGGATACACCCTAAAATAGTAGAGAAACACTGCGAATATCATCACGACAAAATAGGATAAATCTATATTTTCCCTTCATAATGTTGCCTGGATATGAAGGGGTCTATCTCATGAAAATTATTTTTGCTGCGGCGATGATGGTGGGTTTGTTGCCGGCGGTTTCCTGGGCCGATACGCTGCGTTTTCCCAGTGATGCGCCGATTGCGCAGATCACCATTCCGGGGAGCTGGGGCCCAAAGGAAACAGATAGCGGTATTGATGCCACATCGGCGGATTCGGCTATCTATCTGGCGGTTGATGTTGCCAACGCCAAAACCAGCGACAAGGTCATTGATGACGCCATTTCCTATCTGGAAAAGAATGGCGTGAAGATTGATGTCTCAACCCAGAAGAAAACCACGGAAGACCTCAATGGCATGGAGCTGACCAATTTTGACTGGTCCGGCACAGATAATGACGGCGATGTCAGTATCGGCCTGTCCGTTGCCTCGCCCAAGCCCGGGAAATTGCTGGTCATTACTTATTGGGGTACCAAGGGTAAGCAGGAACGGCATTTTGACGAGTTGCAGAAGATTATTGGCTCGCTGAAGCCTTCCAATTAATCCTATTCCGCCGTGCCTTCGATCGAGAGTCTGTCTGGTTCAATCTAAACCAGACAGACTCTCGATCCCCTTGTTTGAGTTTGTCTTTTCGGGAAAACCGGATACCACGTTTCCCTGACAAACTCTAAGGCACGGCATTGTGTCTTCGCTTATTCAGCGTTTGACATAATTCTTCCACGGATGCGCTTCTTTGAAGCCCAGAACCTCGCGGATTTTCCGGTTGGACAGGGGGGCTTCAAATTCGCCTATCTCACGCAAAATCGGCGTATCGGGGCAATATTTCGCCAGAAATTCCTTGGTGGGCAGGTCTGCGGTGATGGTATCATTGACCGCATTGAACACCTGATAGCCCAGCCCGTCTTTTTGCAGGCACAGGTGAACGATCTCGCCGAGATCGCGCGCATCGATATAGCTCCAGGCATTGCGCTTGCGCGACATCGGATTGTCGAGATAGGCGGGGAATTTCGCATAGTCCTGCGGCTCAATCACATTGCCAATCCGCAGCGCGTAAACATCGGCCCCATAGCGCATGGCAAAGGCGCGGGCGGTTTTTTCGTTCACAACCTTGGATAATCCGTAACTGTCCATCGGGTCGCTGTCATAGTCTTCTTCTAGCGGAAAGGCGTGGTAGTTTTTATCGCCCTCGGCAAAGCAGACGCCATAGGTGGTTTCGCTCGACGCAATGATCACCTTGCGCACGCCCAGTTTCATGGCTGCTTCCAGCACATTGTAGGTGCTCAGCACATTGGCCGCAAAGGTCGCATTGTCCGGCTCAATCAACACACGCGGAATGGCTGCAAAATGCACCACGGCATCGGGGGCCGATGGCGGGTGGCCTGCCTCAAACCCCTCAAAGCCAAAATGCGTTGTCAGCGCATTGAACACCTGACCGTTGTCGGTGAGGTCGGTGATCAGCGTGTTGACGCCGGGCATATCCAGCGGCTTCAGATCGACATTGAGGACCGAATAGCCCTTATCCACCAGATGCTTGATGGCGTGATGGCCAGCCTTGCCGCTGCCGCCGGTAAAAACAATACGCTTGCTCATATGGACTCTCCCAAATCTCCAGATGGTCCATATGTAGCGTGGTTTGGCTGGCTGTCGAGGTGGTTAAAACGCTTCCATTGCTCGACGTACCTTT
>CAJYRE010000531.1 GCA_913776675.1 Rhizobiaceae bacterium | reverse complement strand
AACTCCCCCAACATCGTGCGGGCCGCCGTCTTTGGTAAAGATGGCGTTGCAGATGGTGCAAAACCCGGCACGCTGATCATTGATATGTCATCAATTGATCCGGATGCCACCAAAGAGCTGGCTGCTGAGGCTGCGGAAAAGGGTCTTCGCTGGGTGGATAGCCCGCTGTCTGGCGGCGCACCGAAGGCGCTGATTGGTCAATTGACCCTGATGGCAGGCGGCAGCGAGCAAGATGTGGCGGATGCCCATCAGGTGTTAAAGCATGTGGCCAGCAACTACACCCATATGGGGCCTGTGGGTGCGGGCCAGACCACAAAACTGATCAATCAAGTGCTGTGCGGCCTGAATTTTCTGGCCGTGGCGGAAGCAACCCAACTCGCGCTAGATGCAGGCGTGGATGCCGCCAAAATTCCGCAAGCGCTCAAAGGTGGGCGGGCCGATAGCGCGATTTTGCAGGAATATATGCCGCGCTTTGTCACCAAGGATTATCGCCGCACCGGGCGAATTGACAATATGGTCAAGGACCTGAATGGCGCGCAGGATCTCGCACGCCGCACCAACACCGCCATGCCGCTCACCGCCGTCTGTGCGGAAGTGCATCGCATGCTCACAGCCGCTGGCCTCGGAGGAGAGGACCAAGCCGCCTTGATGGAATTTTTCACCGGCGCAAAAAGGGAGATTTCGCCATGATCACACGTTACGCCCTGTTTGAGGGCAGCATCAAACCCGGCCAGACTGAGGCCTTCCGCGCCGCCGTGCTGGAAAAAATTCTGCCCAAGTGGAAGCAATTCCCCGGGGCGCTGGATGTGCGCGTGTCCTTTGCCGAAAGCCGCGATGATGGCGCGCCGGAATTTCCGATGATTCTGGCGATCAATTACCCGGATCTGGCAGCGGTGGACGCCGCGTTAGCAAGCCCCGTGCGGAGCCAAGCACGTGCTGCTACCGAAGAAGTGCTGGCCGAGTTCTTTGATGGACGCATCCATCACCACGTCACTCTTGCCAACGAATTCCCACTCTGATTTGTGGCGATTTTTTCTCCGGTAAAACGACAGAAAGGCCCTTGATGAACACCACGCGCAAACCGCCAACCATGGCAGACATTGCCCGGATCACCGGCGTTTCTCCCATGACGGTTTCGCGTGCCTTCAAGGCCGATAGCCTGATCAACAAGGAAACCCGTGAAGCAATTTTGCAGGCTGCGGAAGATCTGGGCTATGTGTTTGATTCCACCGCCTCCAATCTGCGCTCGCAAAAAACAGATTTTGTGGCGGTGACCATTCCGTCCATCAACAATGCCAACTTCGCCGATACAGTCGGCGGCCTGTCGGAAACGCTGGCCTCGCGCAATATGCAAATCCTGCTGGGTTATACCAATTATGACATGCAGGAAGAAGAACGGCTGATTGAACAACTCCTGCGCCGCAAGCCGCAAGCCATTGTGGTCACCGGCGGCAAGCACACGGAACGCGCCCGCAAATTGCTGAAAAATGCCGCCATTCCGGTGCTGGAAACCTGGGATGTCCCCTCTGAGCCGATTGGCTATTACATCGGCTTTTCCAATGCGGCAGCCGTGCGCGAAATGGTCGATCATTTCGTTGCTGTCGGCTATCGCCGCATCGCTTTTATTGGTGGCGATGTCGGGCGCGACACACGCGGCAGCGACCGACGTTTTGGTTTCATTGAAGCGATGAAAGCCCATGGGTTGGATGCCTCACGGCTGATTGCCTCCGGCCCACCGCCGATTTCCATGCGTGAAGGTGCCAATGCCATGGCGCAGCTTTTGCAGGAATTTCCTGATACGGAAGCGGTGATCTGCGTCTCCGACCTCTCGGCCTTCGGTGCCCTCACAGAATGTCAGCGGCGCAATATTGCTGTTCCCGCCCGCATCGCCATTGGCGGGTTCGGGGATTATGAAATCGGCAGTATTTCGGTGCCAACGCTCACCACCACCAATGCGCGCGCCCGCGAGATCGGCAAGCGCACCGGCCAGCTTATTCTGGACATTCTGGATGAAAAGCCGGATACGAAACACGTTTTGATCCAGCCGGAATTGATCGTGCGCGAAAGCAGCCGATAAGGCCTCGTCCAACCCATCCTTGCTGCATCAAACACGCAGTTTTTGCAGGGCCGCATTTTCCGTACGAATGCGAATAACAAGAATGAGGGCATTGAGTAACGAAAACACAGCAGCAAAAACAGGCAGGCCAAAGGCCAGCGGCAAAGCAGCGATCTCCACAACCACAACCACATAGTTAGGATGACGGATAAGCCGATAAGGCCCTTTTGACACCAAAATTTCGCCCGGCACGGTGATGATGCGGGTTGTCCAGCGCGGACCCAGCGTGGCCAGAACCCAGATGCGCCCGGCCTGCATGACAAAAAACAGCAGGAGCCAGAAAGGCTGAAGCGCTTGTCCCGGCGCAAACCACCACAAACCGATCAACCAGCCACTGTGCAGTAACACCATGAAGGGATAATGCCCCGGTGCATGCTCTATCGCCCCATGTGCCTTAAGATGCAGCGTGTTGCGGCGGGCAAGGATCAATTCGGCCAGACGCTGAAGGGTCACAAACACTAAAATCGCATAGACAACCATCTCACGCATTCCTTTCCAGCGTGATCATATTGGCAGAAAATCCTGGCCCCAACGCCAGCAGAGCAGCCGTTTGTGTCAGTCCGGCCCGGCGCACGTGATCCAGCACAAACAACACCGTGGGCGCGGACATATTGCCATATTGGGCCAGAACAGCCCGTTCGCAATCAAATGCCCCAGCTTCAAGCCCAAGAACCTCTTCAAAGGCTTGCAGCACCTTGGCTCCACCCGGATGACAGATGAAACGGCCAATATCACCTTGGTTTGTGCCGCATTGCTGCACCAGTTTTTCCAGCGCAGAGGGCAATTCAGATCTGACAAAGGCGGGCAGACTGGCGGAGAGTTCTACACCAAAACCGCCGTCATCAATGCGCCAGCCCATCATATGCCGCGATTGCGCAAAGAGATGTTGGCCTGCCCCTGTCAGGGTCGCAAATCCCTGTTGGGAAGCTGACAGCACACAGGCTGCCGCTCCATCGCCAAACAGGGCTGTGGCAATCAGGTTTGCGCGACTGCCATCATCCGCGCGGAACGCCATGGAACATAACTCCATGGTGACAAACAGCACAGTGCGCCCTTGTCCGGCTTGAGCCAACCGGGCAGCGATGGCAAGGCCTGCCACGCCCGCGGCACAGCCAAGACCAAACAGGGGCACACGCTCAACATCGGCGCGCAGGCCCAGTTCAGCCGCAAGATTGGCCTCCAGTCCCGGTGTGGAAATGCCTGTTGAAGAGGCCACCACCACGCAATCCACCGCCTGCGCATCCATGTTTGCATCGGCCAGAGCCTTGCAGGCTGCTGTCAGGAAAAGCGCCCCCGCCACCTCCTGATAAACAGCCATGCGCTCTTGCCATCCATGCGGCTGCGCAAACCAGGAGAGCGGACGGGCAATATGGCGTGTTTCAATACCGCTATTGACGAAAACCTTGGCAAATTGCGGAAAGCTCAACAGCTTTTCGCCAAAAATCTCCTGTGCAGCACACAAGGCTTGCTGGCGTGTGACAATGGTATCGGGCGTGGCAAGGCCAAGACCGAGTAATTGAATGGAGCGCGGCACTGATAATCTCCTTTAAGGCGACAGCCTTGCAAGTCTTCTGGTTTCAACTGTCAGCTTGTCAGAGCGGAAAAACCGGCTTCCACATTGCTGGCCCCATGCTGTTTGACAAACTCTGCGGCGCAAACACCCCAACAGAGCCTTTTATTCACCACGCAGCATCAAAGGATCGTGATCAAAAAAAATCGAAAGCAGTCGAATAAACCATCGGCATGAGGTGTTCTCTTGCCGCAACCGTCCAATTCTCTGCGCTTGAAGGAGCATCACCATGAAAGCCCGTCATCTTCTTATTGCCGCCTCTCTTGGCATCGCCGCCGCTCTGCATATTGCCCCCGCACTTGCGGCAGGCGATGATTCAGCCACCACACCCACCTGCAAAAAGGGTGAAATCTGGAACAAGAAGACCCAAAAGTGCGAAAAACAAAGCAGCGCCAATATTGATGACAGCAACCGGGCTGACTATGCCTATTCTTTGGCAAAAGAAGGCCGTTATCAGGAAGCGCTGGCCGTTCTGGACACGGTTAAAAATCAGAATGACCCGGAAGTGCTGAATTATCGTGGCTATGCAACCCGTAAACTGGGCCGCACCGATGAAGGCATTTCTTATTATCTGCGCTCTGTGGCAGCCGCACCGCGCTATGCAAAAGTGCGTGAATATCTCGGCGAAGCCTATGTCATCAAGGGCCAGATTCCCCTTGCAAAAGAACAGCTTGCCACCATTCGGTCGATCTGCGGTACCGACTGCGAAGAATACAAGGATCTGAGCGAGGCGATCACGCAAGGCTCCAAGATCTGATCGCACAGATCAGTCTCAGCCTGCCCGCTCGCTCAAACGCGCCTGGCAATCTCCGCCACCAGATTGTTTCAGGCGCGTTCCTTTTCTCTCTTCCCACTGGTAAAATCGAAATGGCTATGGCTCTTGATATTGGCAGCACGTATAATCGTTTGCATATGCCTGCACCTCAGGACCATGGCCGGGCACGGCATGGAGCCTCTTTGCAAGAAGATGCACAGTCGAAAATCAATGGAGAGAGTGCCATCGCCAGTGAAACCGCAGTCCGTGCCGGACTTTCTGCCAACCTTGCAAGACTTTGGCGTTATGGTTTGGTCCTGTCGCGTCAGCGCGATGTGGCAGATGATCTGGTACAGCAAACCTGTGTGCGAGCACTGGAGCGTGCGGAACAGTTTGTGGACGGCACACGGCTTGATCACTGGCTGCTGTCCATTCTTCATTCCATATGGCTCAACGAACTGCGGTCGCGGCGTGTGCGTCTTGGACAAGGCCAGGTGGATGCGCAAACCGCCTTGGTCTTTGATGGTGCAGACATGGCTGAAACCAAAATGGCAGCCATGCAGGTGATGAAACGAGTCAATGACCTGCCGGAAGCACAACGGATGGCGGTGTTTCTCGCCTATGTTGAAGGGCTTTCCTACCGTGAGGTGGCAACGGTTCTGGATATTCCCATTGGCACGGTTCTGAGCCGTCTTGCCGCCGCGCGTGCAAAGCTGGCGGACGGGGAAGCTTGAGATGGCAAACGAGCGGCATATGCACCCCGACGAGCAGACG
>CAJYRE010000530.1 GCA_913776675.1 Rhizobiaceae bacterium | reverse complement strand
ACCTTCTGCGTGGTGCCCTATACCCGTGGATCAGAAGTGTCGCGGCCTTTGTCGCAATTGATCACCGAGGCCAAGCGGCTGGTGGACAGCGGCGTGCGTGAAATCACCCTGCTGGGTCAAAACGTCAACGCCTGGCACGGCGAAGGCCCCGATGGCAAAGAGATGGGCTTGGGTGATTTGCTCTATAAGCTGGCCGAGATCGATGGCTTGGCGCGGCTGCGTTACACCACCAGCCACCCGCGCGATATGGATGATCGGCTGATTGAAGCGCACCGGGATTTGCGCATGCTGATGCCGTATCTGCATCTGCCGGTGCAGGCAGGCTCGGATCGCATCCTGAAAGCCATGAACCGCCGCCACAAGGCCGCCGACTATATTGCCTTGATCGAGCGTATTCGAAATGCCCGCCCGGACATTGCATTGTCGGGTGATTTTATCGTCGGTTTCCCCGGCGAGACCGATGCAGACTTCGAAGACACCATGAAACTGGTGGAAACCGTCGGCTATGCACAGGCTTTTTCGTTCAAATATTCGTCGCGTCCCGGCACGCCCGGTGCTGATTTGCCGGACCATGTGGATGAGGATGTGAAGACGGAACGTCTCGCCCGGTTGCAGGAATTGCTGTTAAAACAACAGCATGACTTTGCTCGCTCGCTAGTGGGCAAGACAATTGATCTGCTGTTGGAAAAGCCGGGCCGCATGCCGGGGCAAATTATTGGCCGTTCTCCCTGGCTGCAATCTGTGAATGTTGATGCAAAAACATCGCAGATAGGCGACATTATTCAGGTACGAATCACGGATGTCGGCCCAAACAGCTTGTTTGCCGAGGTGGCATAGGGTTAGAGTGGGGGTCTGATCTCAGGTTAACGGGAGCTTCATCGCTTGAACGCATCAGAAGTGGTAACCTCACCCTCGCGCAACACCAGAACCGCTGCGACCGACGCCAATCACTTTATACTGACGTTCGAGAACAACCGGCATGCCAGCGAGCTGTTCGGTCAGTTCGATCAAAATCTGAAATTGCTGGAACAGCGACTGGCCATTCAAGCCAGTGCGCGGGGCAATTCGGTTTCCATCACCGGCGATGTGATGGCCACCAATCAGGCCCGCCGCGCATTGGATTTTCTCTATGCCAAAATCCAAAGTGGTGGATCGGTCGAGGCCTCCGATGTCGAAGGCGCGATCCGCATGGCGGTGGCCGCTGATGACCAGTTGACCTTGCCGACGCTGGAGCGCAAATCCAAGTTGACCATGGCGCAGATTTCCACACGCAAGAAAACCATCGTCGCCAGAACCCCAACGCAGGATGCCTATATGCGGGCGCTGGAACGCTCGGAACTGGTGTTTGGTGTTGGTCCGGCTGGTACGGGTAAAACCTATCTGGCGGTGGCTCATGCAGCGCAATTGTTGGAGCGCGGTGCGGTGGATCGCATCATCCTGTCGCGTCCTGCCGTGGAAGCGGGTGAGCGGCTGGGCTTTTTGCCGGGTGATCTGAAGGAGAAGGTCGATCCTTACCTGCGGCCGCTGTATGATGCGCTCTATGATATGATGCCGGGTGACAAGGTGGAACGCGCCATCACTGCAGGCGTCATCGAAATTGCGCCGCTGGCCTTCATGCGTGGGCGCACATTGGCCAATGCCGCCGTTATTCTCGATGAGGCGCAAAACACCACATCCATGCAGATGAAGATGTTTTTGACCCGTCTGGGTGAAAATGCCCGCATGATCATCACCGGCGATCCAAGCCAGGTGGACTTGCCGCGTGGCGTCACCTCCGGTCTTGTCGAGGCGTTGCGCATTCTGCAAGGGGTGGAGGGCGTGTCGTTCGTGCGCTTCAAGGATGTCGATGTTGTGCGTCATCCTCTTGTTGGTCGCATCGTCAAGGCGTATGACGCGCAATATACGCAAACTGAGGATGGTGAGCAGGCCAATTAGGGCTTGTGCCAGGATTGATGCAAAAACTGGATATACAAATTGCCGTTGAAGATGACGGTTGGCCTTCGGAAGAGAAGCTGGAAGCCATGAGTGCGCGGGTTTTGACCTCAGCGGCAGAGTTTGTCGCCGCTGAAGGTCAACCGTTCCCGCCTATGCCAACGGAGGTGTCGCTGGTGTTTACCAGTGATGCCGAGATCCGTACGATCAATGCGGAATGGCGCAAGCAGGATAAGCCCACCAATGTGTTGTCTTTTCCGGCCTATCCGATTGAGCCGGGCGACAAGCCAGGTCCCATGCTGGGCGACATTATCATTGCCCGTGAAACGGTAGAGCGGGAAGCGGTTGACTTGGGCAAGAGTTTCGATGACCATCTGACCCATTTGATGGTGCATGGCTTTTTGCATCTCTTCGGGTATGATCATATCGAAGACGACGAGGCAGAGGAAATGGAAGGATTGGAGACACGGATTCTCGCCGGTCTCGGACTTTCTGATCCTTATGCTGTATAATTTCTGACATGTTTTGTGATATAAGATAATTCTCCGCAATGAAGAATGGTTTCGCATTGGATGCGATGCGGAACACGAAAGGGGCATAATGCCCTGTTTGATAGAATGGTGAAATGAGCGATTTTTCAACACGACCGGCCTCGGAGGCCACAAAGGAGCAGGATAGCTCCTCTTCGGAAGAGGGATCAAGTTCCCAGCGAAGTCCCGCGGCTCAAAAGCCGCATTCCTCTTTCTGGGCTCGAGCAGCCCGTATTTTGCGGCCCGCCTACAGGGCGAGCCTGCGTGAAGACATCACCGATGCGCTGATGTCTGACCAGGGAGCCGATCAGGCTTTTGCGCCCGATGAGCGCGCCATGCTGCACAATATCCTGCATTTCCGGGAGGTTCGCGTTGAAGACGTGATGATCCCGCGTTCGGATATAAAAGCCGTTGATCTCAGCATTTCCATCGGTGCGTTGATGACGCTGTTTCAGGAAACGGGCCATTCACGGATGCCGGTCTATCATGAAACGCTCGATGATCCGCGCGGCATGGTGCATATCCGCGATTTGCTTTCCTATATCACTCTCAAGGCATTGAACGGCAACGGGCTGG
>CAJYRE010000529.1 GCA_913776675.1 Rhizobiaceae bacterium | reverse complement strand
AGCCTTTCAAAGCGTGAAGCGAAGATAAAAAACGCCGGGCGCAAGACCCGGCGTTTTGATGACAGGAGAATTTTAATCAGGCTGCCAGCTCTTCCAGATCGCTGCCCTTGAACATCTTTGCGAGGTTCAGAAAGCAGATCATCCCATGTTCGTTGGCAATGATGCCTTCCGAGAAGGACTTGTCAAACGATGCCGACACTTCTGGCACAGGCTGAACCTGAATGGCTGGGATGGTCAAAATGTCGGATACGCGGTCGACCAGCATACCGATCACCATATTGTGAACTTCAGCCACAACGATGGCCGAACGCTCATTGGCCACGGTGCTCTTCATACCAAGCTTATAGGCCAGATCGATAATTGGAATCACGGAACCACGCAGGTTCATAACGCCGATCACATCCGCAGGGGCATGGGGAATAGGAGTGGATGGTGCCCAACCGCGAATTTCGCGGATTGTTGTGGTTTTTACGCAAAATTCTTGATCGTGCAGACGAAATGCAATGATTTCAAGGTTTTCGCCGCCAAAATTGGTGGGGTTGATGGGTGTGGCCATGTTCTTTGTCCCGCCTGTCCTTGCCCTCAATGAAGCTGCTATGCCTCTATTTTCGGGCGATTTTGCCATTTTACCTGTTATTTTGACTGCCTCCTGACCAAAATCAAAAAGCAGTCAAACGACGTATCTCCGTTCGGCCCTCCATCTTTCCTTTTATTTTCAAGGAAATCAGATGGTTGACTTATGCTGCATGGCTGTTTGCATTCCATGCATCATATATGTTGTTGCCCACTGTAGCGGAAGAATGTTTCTCAAATCTAAATTGCGTCAATAATTTGCGCAGGTTTTCGGCTTGTTGGGCCAGGCTGTTGCTTGCTGCGGAACTTTCTTCCACCATAGAGGCATTTTGCTGCGTGTTCTGATCCATGATATTGACGGCTCTGTTGATTTCTCGCAGACCAGATGCCTGCTCGCGTGAGGCTTCGACAATGGCACCGACATTGCGATTAATCTCTTCAACTTCCAGCAAAATTCCGGTGAGGGCCTGCCCGGTTTCACCAACCAGTGCCACACCGCTTTGAACCTGAACCGAAGACGTGCTGATCAGCGCCTTAATTTCGCTGGCAGCGGCGGCAGAGCGTTGTGCCAGTTCGCGCACTTCCTGGGCGACGACAGCAAAACCCTTGCCTGCTTCGCCAGCACGGGCGGCTTCCACGCCGGCATTCAGGGCGAGCAAATTGGTCTGGAAAGCGATGTTGTCAATCACGCCGATAATATTGGAGATTTGATTGGAGGAGGCTTCAATCTGTCCCATGGCATCAATGGCATTGCGCACGACCGCGCTGGACGTATCGGCCTTGTCTTTGGTGCGGCTGACAAGATGCCCCGCTTCTTCGGCGCGTTTGGCGCTGTCAACGCCGGTTTGTGTGACCTCTTCCAGTGCTGCGGCGGTTTCTTCCACCGAGGCGGCCTGCTGCTCGGTCCGGCGCGCGAGAGCGTCAGCTGCGGAATGGATTTCCTGGGCACCGGCAGTGATTGCGTTGACGTTTAGCGCAACGGTCTGCATGGCTTCCATCAGTTTCAGGCTGGCATTGTTAAAATCAATACGGATTGGCTCAAGGCTTGCAATGAAGCTACGCTCGATTTGGGCTGTCAAATTGCCATCGGCCAGGGCTTTAAGGCTGCGGCCAATCTCATCCACGGCCTCAACCCGTGCGGTGACGTCGGTCGCAAATTTCACCACTTTGATGACTTTGCCATCCTGATCCAAAATCGGATTGTAGGATGCCTGAATCCAGGCAATTTTGCCATTTTTGCCGATTCGCTTGAACTCCGAGGCGATAAATTCGCCTTGAGAAAGCTTTGTCCAGAACTCTTTGTATGCAAAGCTCGATGTATAGCTTGACTCGCAGAATATGGCGTGATGCCTGCCCTGAATTTCGTGCAGGCTATAGCCAACAATCTTGAGGAAATTTTCATTGGCGGTCAGGATCTCTCCTGTTGGCGTAAATTCAATCATCCCTTGCGCCCGGGAAATGGCGATAATTTTACCGCGATCCTCCATTGAGTTACGGGTTTCGACCGTAACATTGTTCGCAATTTTGATCACCTTGTACGGTTTTCCCTTGCCGCGCCGGACGGGATTGTAAGAACCATTGATCCAGATTTCTTCGCCAGATTTTGTGATGCGCTTGAATGTCGCTGTTTGCGCTTCGCCGTTTTGAAGCTTCGTCCAGAAGGCATTGTAATCTGATGAGGTCGTATAGGTTTTGTCGCAGAAAAGGCTATGTTTCCGGCCTTTTATTTCCTCAAGCCGATACCCCATCAATTGACAGAAAATCTCATTGGCATTGAGAATGGTGCCAGAGAGATCAAATTCTATGATGGCCTGAGACGTGTTCAAGGCGTCAAGAATATTGCGCAAATCCGCATTGAAGCCAAGTTGCATGTGGTATTCTCCTGAGAATTGCTCCGCCCGCTTTTTATGCGGTTGCATGCTATTTCTTTGGTTGTGGTCGAAATAACGCATATGCTAAACGTAATGCATAATTCTAAATATATGCTTATGCATCAAAAAGGAGGTTTTCCATTTTTGGTGGTTTCTGCTGGCCGCAATCGAGTTAAGAAAAAATATGCAGCAGATTTAAAGGGTTGCAACATTCTTTATGCCTTTTTCAAAATGTATAGAACGGTCAGAAAAATGATGATGCTAGCTTATGTGAGGCTTGAAGTCGCTTTTAAGTGAAAATGTTCACGTTTCGATGTAAAAATTTACAGAAATGGAAATCCGGATCAGATAATTCAATGTTATCTTCTTTCGTCTGGATTATAATCCACACTTTATTTTTTCTGAAATGTTTTAAGGTATCGCAACAATACTCTTATTTTTGTTTGCGCCTGAATGTATCCGAAAACGAAGGTATAATTTTTTCAACCAATTGCGCTTTAGAGCGTTTCACGGAAACAGTGAAACGCTCTAACTCTTTGTTTTAAGCATTCCGGACGGAAAACCGCTGCACACTTTTCTCAGGTAAATGCTTTAGAGAATTATACAGCAGATATAAAGCGCTACAGCGAACCTTTCCATATAGGGAGAGAGGCGCTGCAGTTCCCTCTTTTCGGTCCGATGCTTTAATATTCCTTCTCGTAATAGACGCCGCCGCCGCTTGAGCCTCCGGCCCCGGCCTCTCCCTTCAATTTGAAGCCACGCCCGACATCCAGATTGATGATGGCCTTGCTGCCCTCACTGCTTTGCTGGAATTCCAGATAGGTTTTGTCATTCAGATATTTACCTGCACCCACCTGTGCATTGCCCTTGGCATCGGTGCTGATGTCCAGATCATCAATGCCAACTGCACCCCGCAGACTGTTGAACAGCGAGGTTGAGCGTCCACCAGCCAATTGGCTGACCGCATCGGCAAGCTGGGCAATCTGCAAGGGCGAGAGCTTGGAGAGTGATTGCCCGAAGATGAGCTGCGCCATGATCTCATCCTGCGGCAGCGCGGGGCTAGAAGAGAAGCTGATATCCGGATCCGTTGCCATGCCTGCCACGGTGGCGGTCAGCGTGGTGCTGCCGGATGTGGTGGATGCAATGAAGTTGATGACCGGAACAAGCCCGCCGCCAAAGCTGATCTGTCCTGTGCTGAAGTCCAGCCGCTTGGTCAGAATCACAATCCGGCCACGACGCATGGTAAAGCCACCGGAAACCTGCGGATTGGCAGCGGTGCCCCTGATGGTCAGATCGCCGCCCAGTTCGGCATCGATGCCACGTCCACGAACAAAAATCTGCGAAGGTGCAGAAATTTGCAAGTCCAGCGCAATGGGTGATGAACTGCCAGCAGGGGCTTCCTCTTTGGTCATCTCTGCCAACTGACGTTTGAGAGCGGGGGAGGCATTCCGATGTTTGATGTTGAGTTGCGCGATGGAGCCCGGCAGCTTGGATGGAACGGTGATCGAAGTTTTATCCAGCGTCAGACGCCCCGATAAGGTTGGTCCCGACAGCAAGGGGCCTTTGAGTGACAGGCTCCCATCCACGGTTGATGTCACCAGTGATCCATCCACATAAACGACATGGTCCAGCTTGACACTGAGGTCTGCAGGCAGGCCTGTGCCCTTCAGATCAATCGATCCTGTGGCTGCGATTTGACCGCCGGCTGAAATGTGGCCGCTCATGGTGTTGATCCGGGCCTGATCGCCGGTCAGCGCAATGTCAACCACTGTCTTTTCGAGAGCAATATTGCGCTTTACATCGACCACGCGCAGGCCTGTGGAACGAATAGAGCCTGTGATGGCAGGGGCGGACAGCGTGCCGCCAATTTGTACATCCGCAAGTGCGGTGCCTTCAGCAACGAGATCTTGTTTGGCGGCCAGCCCCTGAAGGGCGGCCAGAGGCAGGTTGGCATTAAACCGCATGTTCAGCGGCTTGCTGTCGCTGAGCTCAAGTGTGCCACCGCCTTTGACATCCAGCCCACCAGCGCCTGTCATTGTACTTTGAACGGACAGGCGCTTGTTGGCAAAATCGCCTGTGGCTGTGAGGGTTACGGGTGGTAATCCGGCGGCAACCGATTGGGCAACTGCGCCATTGTTCCAGCGCAGATCGTAAAGGATTTTCGGATCAGCGCGATTGCCGCTGGCGGTGATCTTGCCGGATACCGTGCCGGACGCCTCAAGCCCGGCCGCAAAACTGTTGGCGATCGAAGCGGGCAGGGTCTTGATCTCAGCGGACAGATCCAGCGTGGAGCCTGCCTTGCCCTGAACAACAAGGCTGCCCCCGCCGATCTTGACGGTGAGCGGGTTGATGGTTGCGGTGCCCC
>CAJYRE010000528.1 GCA_913776675.1 Rhizobiaceae bacterium | reverse complement strand
AAAGGTCGGTGAAAAGCTTTTTGGTAAAGCCGACACTGCCAGCACCAATAATGGCGATTTTGAAGCTGCTCATGCACTCCTCCTCCATGGTATCGGGCTGTTTTCTGACACGTAGGGTAAAATCGATGCAAAGATGCTGACGTCAGGAAACCTTGAGACGTGTCATGACATTTCTTGCGAATGCCCTGCCAGCCCGCGTATATTGCCCTCTTGAAGGGGCATTATCGGTAAAATTGCTCAGCCCGCCAGAGAGGTATTGTGCTTTCATGGGTAATTCTGTGCTAAAATCAATGATCGATGCAGGCCCGATGATGAGAACCGTTTCGCTGCCGCGCGGCCGTCATAGCCTGCACACCATGCCCACCAGCACCGGCTATGAAGTGCGCACCGATGCGACTTACAACTGGGACGGCAGAAAGCGCGGCCAAACGCCCTTCACGGTGTTGCAACACACGATGTCCGGTGCCGGAAACCTTCGGTATGAGAATACCAATCACCGGGTTCTGCCGGGGCAAACCCTGCTGGTCATGGTGCCGCACAATCATCGTTACTGGCTGGAGCCGGGCGGGCGTTGGGAATTTTTCTGGATTTCGATGAACGGCGAGGAGGCGCTGCGCATCCATAAAGCCATTCTGGCGGCCACGGGACCAATCCTCACTCTGACACAGGATACGGTGGAGCATCTTGCCGATTGCAGCCAAAGACTGATGTCAGGCGGCGCAGACACGCCCGGCCGCGCTTCCGCCATTGCTTATGAAGCGGCCATGGCCCTCTATGATGATGTGTTTGGCTCGCATCCGGCATTGAGCGCCGAATACCGCATCATGCAGCATGTGATTGATTATATTCACAACCATCTGGATCAACCGCTGCCTGTTGCGCGCCTTGCCACCGTCTCCGGCCTCAGCCGGGCGCATTTTTCACGCATTTTTGCCGCCAGCGAAGGCATGCCGCCCGCGGAATATGTCTTGCACCGCCGCCTTCAACGCGCCGCCAAACTTCTCACGACAGGCCCGGATGTTTCTATCAAGGAAATCTCGACCATGTGCGGCTTTGATGAGCAGAACTATTTTTCCAAAGTGTTCCGACGCCATTTCGGCGCAAGCCCAACGGAATTTCGAACAACAGGCATGTATTCAAGCCTTGCGAACCGCACAAAGGCTGGTTCCTAGAGCATTGAGCTGAGAAAAGTGCCAAGCAGTTTTCCGTCCGCAAATGCTCTGACAGCCCATCAGAAAAGGCGCTTAAAGCGGTTGCGATACTCATTGGGGCTAACGGCAAATTGATTCATGAAAGCCCGCCGCAGGGCGTTTGTCGATGTGAAACCGGTTTCATTGGCAATGCACTTTAAAGAAATATCGGCTTTTTCCAGCAGTGACTGGGCTCGGGTTAACCTGCGCGTCATAATAAACGCTGCGGGAGACTGACCGATTTCCTCTTTAAATCGGCGGGAAAAATTGCGGGTGCTCATACCAAAACGTGTCGCCAGGTCTTCTATGGACAGCATGGTGCAGAGATTTTGATCTATATAGGATTGCGCTTCGCATATGATGTCACTTCGCTTGCGAATAACGTCGAGATGCACGGAAAACTGTGCCTGACCTCCGGGCCGGATCATATAAACAACCAAGCGCCGCGCGACAGAAATCGCCACATCATGCCCGTGATCCGCTTCGACCAACGCCAAGGTCATATCGAGACCGGATGTCACCCCGGCAGAGGTCCAGATATGACCGTCAACGACGTAGATGGCATTTCGATCCATGGAAATACTCGGAAAACGCGCACAAAGCGCGTCGGCTGCCGACCAGTGTGTTGTCACACGCTTTCCGTCCAGCAATCCGGCGCTTCCCAGCAGATAGGCACCGGTACAAATAGAACAAATACGCTGTGCGGATTCAGCCATTTTGCGAATAAAGTCTGAAGCTGCGCTTTCACATTTCAGGCTGCTCAAACCACTGCCGCCAATAACAACCAGCGTATCGACGTGCCGATCGTACATATCCTCAAAAGAAGCATCCGCAATGATACTGAGGGCGGAGTTGCTCTTGATGATGCCTGCGCGCTCGCCCACGATCTTGATTTCATAAGGAGGGGCGTTTGGAAAAAGGTCGTTGACGGCTGAGATGATCGATACGGGGCCGGCAACATCAAGAACCTGATGCTCTTCAAAAAGCAAAAACCAAATCTTGTGAGGCGTATGCTCGTTCATTCATGATTTCCTGCATATGAATATTATAATTTAATAAATTAATATGAACCAAGCTGACCGATTCTGAACGCATTTTGGCTGAAATAGCATAAATTTAAACATACCCAAACCACAGATATATGCATATTGTTGCAGAAAATGATTTGAAGTAAATAATAAATAAAAAACCGTCTTATCTAGGGATAATAATAAAAAATTTTAACATGAAAGATAAGATTTGTAGTATGCAAGATGAAGTTTACAGTATTTTTGAATCAAACGTCCGTTCATATTGCAGGGTTTTCAAAAAAGAATTCAGTGTCGCAAAAAACGCGATCATTAGAACCACATCTGGCGAAGACTACATTGATTTCCTCTCAGGTTGCGGATCTTTAAATTACGGCCATAACGACCCTGATATGAAGCGCGCTTTGGTTGATTACATAACCTGCGACGGCATTGCGCATGCGCTCGATCTTCATACCGAGGCCAAAAAAGCATTCCTCGTCTCGTTCATTACAACGATTCTGAAACCACGCAATCTTGATTATAAAATACAATTCGCCGGGCCGACAGGGGCCAATGCGGTTGAAGCAGCGCTGAAGCTTGCAAGGAAGGTGACGGGCCGCTCGAACATCATCGCCTTTACCAACGGGTTCCACGGTGTTTCCCTCGGCGCTTTGGCGGCAACCGGCAATGCTGACAACAGACGGGCCGCCGGCGTTGACCTTGGTGGCGTTACGCGCATTCCCTTTGATGGCTATTTCGGACCAACCTTGAATAGCTGTCTATGGCTGGAACAGATGCTCTCCGATCCATCCAGTGGGATCGACCCTCCGGCCGCCGTTATCGTTGAAGCTGTTCAGGGAGAAGGGGGGCTGAATACTGCGTCACCATCCTGGCTCACGCAATTAAGAGAACTCACCCGTAAGTACGGAATCCTTTTGATTCTGGATGATGTGCAGGCGGGCTGTGGCCGCACAGGTACATTTTTCAGTTTCGAGCCGGCACAGATTGTTCCGGATATTGTTGTTCTGGCAAAGTCCCTGTCTGGATACGGGCTTCCCCTGTCTGCTCTTTTGATTGCGCGGGATTTTGATGTTTGGCGTCCTGCCGAACACAATGGAACGTTTCGCGGCAATAACCATGCCTTTGTGACGGCCTCCGTCGCGCTTTCCAAGTTCTGGTCCGATGGAGCATTCGTTGCATCGGTGGAGCAGAAGGTGGATCGAATAGAACATG
>CAJYRE010000527.1 GCA_913776675.1 Rhizobiaceae bacterium | reverse complement strand
GCTTCAATCAGGGTGGCAAGGGTCAGTCGTTGACCAAGCGAGCCTTTGCGCAACGCAAGCCAGCCGAGGCCATAAAACAAAAAGCCGTGAATGATGTGCGAGGGCGTGTACCAATCGGCCAGATGCTGAGAATTGCCCGGCGTGTTCACGCCCGGCTCAAACAGTTTGACGTAGCCGCAGGAGCAAATCCAGATCCGCCCCATAAAATGCTCAGTCAGCACCTGCACCGCGAGAATGATCAGCGGCACCACAAGCCAGAACGAGGCGGCGTGATGAGATTTGGTGGAGGCCGTCACTTGCCACCCTCATTCGTCTTGTTTTCCAGCGAATGCTTCATGATCAGCGGCATCTGCGCCAGCGTGAAAATAATGGTGATCGGCATGGTGCCCCAGACCTTGAAATTCACCCAGACCGCATCGGAAAAATTGCGCCAGACGGCTTCGTTCAATACCGCGAGAAACAGAAAGAAAATGCCCCACCGCAGGGTCAGCTTCCTCCAGCCCTCGTCATCCAGCTGAAACGCAGCATTAAACACATAGCCAAGCAAGGATCGACCAAACAGCAAGCCACCCAGCAGCACCACACCAAACAGCGAATTCACAATGGTGGGCTTCATCTTGATAAAAGTTTCATCCTGAAGCCAGATGGAGAGTGAGCCAAAAATCACCACCACAATGCCGGACACAAACGGCATGATCGGCAAGTGTTTGAACACGATTTTCGAGACAATCAGCGACAGCACGGTGGCGGCCATAAACAGCGCTGTGGCAATAAACAGCGGCCCGCCAATGGCGGTGAGGGCCGGAAATTGCTTGGCCAGCCACTCGGCCCGCAGATTGCCGAAGAAAAACACCAGCAAAGGCCCAAGCTCCAACACCATTTTCAGCATGGGATTGTGCTTCTCGGTTTCGCTTGGCTGCTGGCTTGGTTGAATCACGGTATCACTCTCAGGTTCTAGGCTTTAAATGGTCTTGTCGAACTACTGTGTCGATTTATGGGCTGATTATGCACTTACGCCAGCAATGGCGCGGGCAAAATCTTCGGCCTCAAACGGCTCCAGATCATCCACGCCTTCGCCAACGCCAATGAAATAAACCGGCAATTTATGCTTGGCGGCAATGGCCACCAGAATACCACCGCGCGCCGTGCCATCCAGCTTGGTCATCACCAAACCATTGACGCCTGCGACATTGCGGAAAATCTCCACCTGATTCATGGCGTTCTGGCCGGTGGTGGCATCCAGTGTCTGCAACACGGTGTGCGGTGCATCGGGATCGAGCTTGCCCAGCACGCGGACAATCTTTTCCAGCTCGGCCATCAGTTCAGTCTTGTTTTGCAAGCGGCCAGCGGTGTCGATGATCAACACATCGGATTTCTCGGCCTTGGCCTTCTCAAACGCATCGTAGGCAAGGCCTGCGGCGTCGGCTCCCAGTTTGGTGCCGATAAAGCCGGAGCCAGTGCGATCTGCCCAAATTTTCAATTGTTCAATGGCGGCTGCGCGAAATGTATCGCCCGCCGCCAGCATTACTTTCAGGCCCGCGCCGGAGAGTTTCGCCGCCAGCTTGCCAATGGTGGTGGTTTTGCCCGTGCCATTGACGCCGACCACCAAAATCACATGCGGCTTGTGGTTCAAATCCAGCGCCAGCGGCTTGGCCACGGGCTTGAGCACCTTGACGATTTCCGAGGCCATGATCCGGGTCACATCCTCGCCCGTCACATCCTTGCCATACCGTTCGCTGGACAGCGCACCGGTCACCCGCATGGCGGTTTCCACGCCAAGATCGGCCTGAATCAGCAGATCTTCCAATTCTTCCAGCGTGTCGTCATCCAGCTTGCGCTTGGTAAACAGGGCGGCAATCTGCCCAGTGAGCTGTGACGAGGTGCGGAACAGGCCCGCCTTCAGGCGCTGGAACCAGCTCAGTTTCTCCTGCGGCGCTTCTGGTTCTGGCGCAACCTCAGCCGAGGTGGAGAAGCCCTTGGGCAGGGCAACATCTGTTGCCAACTGGTCCAGGGAAATCGGCTCAGATGGCTCCTCATCCTCCACCACCTCTTCGGCTTCCAAAAGAGAAAGCGGCACAAGAGCGAGATCCTCCGCTTCGGCTTCGGCTTCGGCCTCGCTCGACACATCATCGCTGGCCGGACCACCCGCCGTGTCGATTTCTTCCGGCAGCACCGGATCGCTTGCTTCGGGCACATCGGGCGTGCGCTGCTTCGGCAGGCTCGCTTCCGCCACCGCCTCGCGTTCTTCCGCCGTCAACTCCTCAACGACGATCGCGTCGGTGGATTTTTCTGAGCTGAAGGTGAAAACTTTTTTGAAAAAACCGCGCGCCATAGGTGTTTTACTTTTCTCTGTTTCAGGCCGCAGCAGAGCTTGCGGGTTCCAATATCAGGTGACGGCCATTATGACCGGAAATCTTGGCCTCGATAAGCGTGCCCGGCTGATGACCCGGCACCGATACGAGGGTGAAGTCTTCGCTATGAGCCATTTCATTGCGCTCCACCAGCAGCTTTTGGTGTGTTCCCACCAAACCCTGCAAGTGGTTGCTGTGCAACTTTTCCGCCACAGCCCGCAAATCTGCTGCCCGCTGCTTGACCACAGCCCGATCAAGCTGCGGCATCTTGGCCGCTGGTGTGCCCGGACGGGGGCTATAGGGAAACACATGCAGGTGGGCAATGCCGATCTCTTCCGCCAGCCGCGCGGAATTTTGCGCCATCTCGTCGGTTTCAGTGGGAAAACCGGCAATCATATCCGCCCCAAAGCTGAAATGCGGACGTAACGAACGCACCTGTCTGGCAAATTGCAGCGCATCCGCGCTCGAATGCCGCCGCTTCATCCGCTTCAAGATCATATCATCGCCGTGCTGCAAGGACAGATGCAGGTGCGGCATGAAGCGCGGCTCGTCGGCAATCAAATCGAAAAGATGCTGATCCACCTCAATACTGTCAATTGAGGATAACCTTAGCCGGGTAATTTCCGGCACTTGTTTCAACAAAGTCTTGGCCAAAAGCCCAAGGGTCGGGTTTCCCGGCAGGTCCGCTCCATAGCTCGTGGCATCTACGCCGGTCAGCACCACTTCGATATAACCGCTTTCCACCAATTTACGGGCCTGCTCCACCACGGCCCCCATGGGGACAGATCGGGAATTGCCGCGTCCAAACGGAATGATGCAGAACGTGCAGCGATGATCACAGCCATTTTGCACCTGCAAGAAACCGCGCACATGGCCATCAATATGGGCCACCATCTGCGGTGCAGTTTCCGTCACACTCATAATGTCGTTGACGCGCAGCTTTTCCTCGGAAGCCACACCAAAGTCAGGCAGCGCACGATAGTGTTCGGCCTTGAGCTTTTCCTCATTGCCCAGCACCATATCCACTTCCGCCATGGCGGCAAAACCGGCCGCATCCGTCTGGGCCGCACAGCCCGTCACAATAATCCGCGCCTCGGGATTTTCCCGCCGGGCGCGGCGAATGGCTTGCCGAGCTTGCCGCACCGCCTCGCCCGTCACCGCACAGGTATTGACGAGAATAGCGTTGTTCAAGCCAGCTTTAGTCGCCTCGGCCTTCATCACTTCCGATTCATAGGTGTTCAGCCGACAGCCGAAGGTGATGACATCAATGCCGCTCACGAGCCTGATGCCTCGCTCAGTTGCTCCTCATTGCGCTGCCACGCCCCCGTTTCCGGGTCCAACTGGCCGGACCATTCCCATTCCGCCGCCCCGGTCATGATCACGTGGTTGTCGCGCTCGCGCCACTCAATCGTCAGAGCTTGCTGATTGGGGCTGGAGG
>CAJYRE010000526.1 GCA_913776675.1 Rhizobiaceae bacterium | reverse complement strand
ATCCTGTAACCCCCATCGATTGTGCATCAAGAAGCATCATAGGCATGGCGCAATCAATGCACGTCACAGCAATGCCATCCAACATATCGACAGGATTGCCTGTGGGGAAAAGCTTGCCCGTCCGGGCTCCGGCTGCATCCATGAATGTCAGGGAAATCGGCGCGGCCTGACCCGGAACACCATCGATTGCGGCATCACCCAGATAAGCCACACTGCCGTGGGGGGTGGGCACCTCTGCTTCAATCAGCTTGCCGGTATTGACATTGTTGATCCTGACCAGCGTCGTATCCCCAATCACCGGCACCAACCCCGCCTCAATGGCAAAAGGACCAACAGCCGCCAGCATGTTGCCACAGTTCGGCGAGGTATCAACCAATTGCTGATCGACCCGCACCTGAGCAAACAGATAATCGACATCCGCCCCCGGAATAGAACCGGGACCGACAATAGCAACCTTGCTCGTCACGGGATTGCCCCCGCCAATGCCATCAATCTGCAAAGGATGGCCAGATCCCATCACGGAAAGAAGAATCTGGTCCCGCTCGTGCGGGTCCGAAGGAAGATCAGACGACAGGAAAAACGGACCTTTCGAGGTGCCGCCTCGCATGAGAACGCATGGGATGGAGAGAAGATCATTCATCGAAATGTCCAATCATGATGCGCTTAGAGTATTAATAAGCTCATTTGTTGCTATTATCGGCATAAAGATTGATATGTGAAATGCTAAAATCGGAGGCATTGATGCGAAATGAGCATTAATTGCGAAATTCTCGACCTGCGCGCCTTCCTTGCAGTGGTGGACTTGCAAAGCTTTCACCAAGCCGCAGAACAGCTTAATTTGTCGCAGCCCGCGCTCAGTCGTCGCATTCAAAAACTGGAGCAAGCCATTGGTGCGCCTTTGCTGGAGCGGACCACGCGCCACGTGGCACCAACAGCGCTTGGCGTGGAAATGGTCCCGCTTGTGCAACGCATGTTGGAAGAGTTTGACGGCTCTCTCTTCTCGCTCAGAGAAATTGGCCCGAATCGCGGTGGCCTGGTGACGATCGCTTGCATTCCAACCGCAGCCTTCTATTTTCTGCCAACCGTCATTCGCCAGTTCAATATCGAATATCCCAATATACGCTTCCGGATTCTGGATTTAACCGCAACCGAAGGCCTGCAAGCCGTGGCCCGCGGAGAGGTTGAATTCGGCATCAATATTATGGGCAATTCTGATCCAGATATTATCTTCGATAAACTGGCAGAAGACCCTTTCGTGCTGGCGGCACGGCGCGACCATCCCCTCGCGGAGAAAGAGGAGGTCGGCTGGCATGATCTTGAGCCTTATCGACTCATCACGGTCCACAGATCAAGCGGGAATCGGACACTTCTGGATGCCGCCTTGGCACGATCCAATATCAAGCTGCGCTGGTTCTACGAAGTCACACACCTGTCCACATCACTCGGATTGGTTGAGGCCGGGCTGGGAATTTCAGTTCTGCCACGCATGGCAACCCCACAGGAAGACCATCCATTTCTGGTCACAAGGCCCATTCAGAAGCCCGAAATATCCCGTGCCATCGGGATTGTTCGCCGACGTGGCGGTTCGCTTTCGCCTGCCGCCGAGCGTTTCATGAAAATGCTGCTGGGCGTATGGCGCACAGATTCCTGAACACAGCGCAATCACGATCAAACGTCCGCCGAAAATGAAAAGGCTGCTGATAGATCAGCCAAAATAAAGAGACAGCTTCAGTCATCCCATGGGAAACTGAAACTGTCTCATCCTATCGTTTTAAAAGTTTATCAGCCGGCATTGCGGAACCGCTGCACCATGCCTTGCGCACCACTCGTGTCACCATTGGTGCGGAAGCCGCGGATCAACTCCAAAAGATCGCCAGTGTCATTGGCAAGGACTTCCGCCGAAGCCGTGGTTTCTTCTGCCATGGCCGCATTTTGCTGCGTTGCCGTGTCAAGTTGGTTGAGGGCAGATGAAATAGAGCGCAGCGTTGTGTCCTGTTCTGCGGCGCTGCTGGAAATGCGCGACACCACCTCGTTGGCAGATTCGATTTGTGCAGAAATACGCTTCAACGCCTCACCAGCCTGCGCAACCAAATGCACACCATGCTCCACCTGACTGCCAGAACGGGAAATCTGATCTTTGATCTCCTTGGCCGCAGCCGCCGAACGTTGGGCAAGCTCACGCACTTCCTGCGCAACAACCGCAAAACCCTTGCCGCTTTCACCCGCACGGGCAGCCTCAACCCCAGCGTTTAGAGCAAGAAGATTGGTCTGGAAGGCAATCTCATCAATAACACCAATAATCTTGGTAATTTCCGAGGATGACTGCTCAATGCCGCTCATGGCATCAATAGCCTGTGCCACAATCGTATCGCTCTGGCGTGCTTCGCTGCTGATGGCCTTTACCCGTTGCGCGGCTTCCTTTGCGCCGTCGGCTGTCTGGCGTACAGCCACCGTCAGCTCATCGAGTGCTGCGGATGTCTCTTCCAGATTGGCGGCCTGCCGCTCGGTACGCTGGGCCAATTCGCTGGAGGCACGCCTGATCTCTTCTTTCGAGATACCAATATCATTGCCCTTCAGGTTAACGCGGCTCATGGCCTGCTCAAGACGGGAGAGAGCATCATTGAAGTTGTGACGCAGATCTTCATATTTTGGACCAAGATCACCGCAACGAACCGTCAAATCCCCAACCGACAACTTTTCAAGCGAGGCACCAATCGTTGCCACCACATGCGCCTGCTCTTCGGCTTCCTTGCGCTGTGTCTCAAGATTATGCTGACGCTCTGCATCCAGCTCACGCTGCTGTTGTTCCTGATGCACAACCAAGGCATGACGCTCGCGGACTTTCTCTTGCAAAGACTTGGTGGCACGCGCCATTTTACCCACTTCATTGCCCATATCCGTGTGGGGAATTGCAATGGAGACATTCTCATCCGCCACGGCATTCAGGGTGTCGTGAATAGCGTTCAGAGGTCGCGTAATACCACGAAT
>CAJYRE010000525.1 GCA_913776675.1 Rhizobiaceae bacterium | reverse complement strand
TCGTGCCGCCGCAAACGATAACCAGCGTTCGATTTTCGACCGAGATCCCGATGAATTTGAACGGCTTTTCGATGAAGCCGCATAAGGATAATTGCAATGGATGAAGGCCAGCGCCTTTTAGTGACATTTGAAGCCCGCTTGAACAAGTATGAGCGTGATCTTGAACGCTCCAAAAACAAGAGCCGCACCAATTTTCAGGCAATCCAGAAGGAAGCGGAAACCGCCAGTTCTGGTATCGAAAAGGCCATGGGTGACGCAATGAAGACCCTTGGCAGCTTTGGCAAGGGCTTGCTTGGCGGTATCGCAGGCGGGCTGGCCGTGGGCGGACTGGAACAGATCATCGGGCGCGTGGGTGAGCTTGCCAAGGGCGTTGCTGAAGTTGGCGACATGGCAAAGATGGCGGGCCTGAATGTAAAGGATTTTCAGGAACTCCAGTATGTCGCGGAACAGAACCGTATCCCCGTTGATGCCCTGACCGACGCTATGAAGGAGCTTTCCCTTCGCGCCGATGAATGGATCAAGACCGGCAGCGGTAGCGGCGCGGAGTCTTTCCAGCGCATGGGTTACAGCGCCGAAGACTTGGCCCGGAAGCTGGAAAACCCGAAGGAGCTTTTGCTCGACATTATCGAGCGTATGCAGCGCCTCAACAGCGCGGCCCGCATTCGCGTGTTCGATGAAGTGTTCGGCGGGCAAGGTGGTGAGAAATTCGTCCAGCTTATTGACCGTGGTGCTGACGGCATCCGCAAGACGATTGCAGAAGCCCACAACCTTGGGCTTGTTATGAATGATGAGTTGATCCAGCGGGCCGACGAATTTGACCGCAAGTGGAACGCAATCGGAACCACGATCAGCACCACCGTAAAGCAGGCCGTGCTTGGCCTCGCCTTTGCCGCCGACGATTTCCTTGATAGCTGGAATAAGGTGGATGAACAGACCACCCGCAATGTGAACGACCGTCTTGTGTCTGTCTATGGCAAGATTGCAGCCGAACGCCAGCGCCTCGCCGATCTTCAGCAGATCAACACCGGCACACCCGCCGACGTGATGAATATCAACGAGTCTACCAAGGAAATCGAACGGCTTCAGGCCGAAGCATTGCACCTTCGTGACATTCTTGACCGGCGCAATGGTTACGGCGAGGATTTCATTTACCAGACAGGGCAGAACGCCAAGGGCGCGAAGTCGCCGCTTGACGACCTGAACAGCTCTCTTACCGGCACCGGCAGCGCAGCGAGCAAGGCGGTTTCCGGTATTAAGAGTTACACCGACGCGATCCGCCTTTTGAAAGAGGAAGTGCCAGAACTCGCCACGTCCTTGAAGGACATGGACGCCAAGGCCAAAATCGACGCCGTTTACAAACAGGCAATCGCCCGCGCATCCGGTCAGCGTGAAATTGCCTTGGCAAACGAGATGCGCGGCAAGGCACTGTCTTCGCTCAACATCAAGAGCGCGACCGACGACCCGACCACCTACCTTTCCGCAATCCTTGCGAAGGGCAAGGGTGCGGATAGCCTGACCGGAATGCAGACAACGTTTCGTGAGAAGTTGGCGAAAATGATTGCGTCCATGCCCGACGACATGAAAGGCGCGGTGACAATCAATTCGGGCTTCCGCGACATTGCCCGGCAGCAAGAGCTTTGGCTTGAAGCCCTGAAGAAGTATGGTTCCCCGGAAGAGGCTCGCAAGTGGGTGGCACCGCCCGGCAAGAGCCAGCACAACAAGGGCAACGCCGCTGACCTTGGCTATGGCTCTGACGCAGCCCGGCAGTGGGTGCATAAAAACGCAAGCAACTTCGGCCTGTCCTTCCCTCTCTCGAATGAGAACTGGCATATTGAGGACGCCGACGCTCGGAATAAGCAGACCGCAGAAGAGATTGAAAAGCTGACACAGGCCGCCCAGAAGCAGGCGCACGCCTATAGCCAGATCACCGGCAGCGCCCGCGAATATTCGGCCCAGCAGGATATTGAACAGCAGGCGCTTGGCATGACCGCCAAGCAGGCCGCAGCCCTTCGCTATGAGCATGAAATGCTGAATCAGGCCCAGCGTGCCGGAATTGCACTAACCCCGCAACAGCGGCAGGAAATTGCCTTGCTTGCTCAGGGCATGGCATCGGCAGAAACGAATTTTGACAGCTTTAGGCAGAAACAGCAGGACGCAGCAGAAACCGCCCGGTTCTTCGGCGAGAGCATGACGGACGCCCTGACAGGTATCATCACCGGCACCATGACCGCGCAAGAGGCATTGCAGTCCATGCTTCAGACGCTCATTAAGGCAGCTTTGCAGGCCGCGCTTATGGGCGAAGGTCCGCTTGCAAGCCTGTTCGGCACGAAGACGGACAGTAGCAAAGGGGTAGGTTTTGGCGGCATTTTTGGTTCAATCCTTAGCAGCTTGTTTGCGGAAGGTGGTTATACCGGCGACGGCGGAAAGTATGAACCGGCAGGCGTGGTGCATCGCGGCGAATATGTCATTTCGAAAGCCGCAGTGCGCCGGATTGGCGTCGGCAATCTCGAGGCGCTGCATAATAGCGCACTTCGCGGTTATGCCGAAGGTGGCTATGTTGGTGGCACCCCCGCGCTTCGCACACCCGATCTCGTGGCAGCAAACACCAACGCCGCCCCTACTCAACAGATTACCATTTCCGCACCTATCACAGTGAACGCCAGCGGCGGAACACCGGAACAGAACCACGACCTCGCCGGGAAGCTGGCGAAGCAGATGGAAACCACAGTTCGGGGTGTCATTGCCGACGAAATGCGAAAACAGTCGCGGCCCGGTGCCTTCGGCAACACTAGGAGCCGTTAGTTTGACTCAGGGGAAGGCGTGGGCACGTTTCGTGGGCCGGAATGAGTGATTGCCTATCCGGCACCTTAAACGCTTCTCTGTGAGTCTGTATGACAGAAACCCGGAATTCTGAACCGGGAGAGGTTTCTCAGTTTGCCGGGACGAGAACCGCAGCCGGAGAGTTTCCTTGAATCACCTTCCGGCAAGGAAGAATTCACTGGTCGCGCCGATAGGCGCGGCAAGGCCGAAGGCCGCGCAGGCGAGCCGCGCAAGCGGCGAGTAATGGGGGTGCCGGTGTGTCAGCAATCCTTATGCTTCTACGTCTATATATATGTATATTATATATATCTATATAAAGAACATATATGTATATAATATAGAGAAGCACACGGATTGCTGACGCGGCACCCGGATATGATGGACGACAAAAACTTTCAGCTTTTTGTGCATTGCCACCGCCGCACTCGCTATAACCTCATTAGATAACGATTGATGACGAGGTGACGAAATGAGCGTTGCGTTAGCATTTACTGAATCTATCGCGAAGTTCCGGGAAAGCTTGGCTCATGACAAGGCGAAAGGCTCACTGAACCGGGCCGAAGCCGCAAAGGCCAAACGGGCCGCGCAGGCGGCAGCCCAAGGAAGGCACGACTATAAGCCGCGCCTTTGGTTTGCCAATGACGCCGTTCGCAAACTCGCCCGTGAGCGCGACAGGGAAGAACAGCAGTCCGTAAAAAAGGCTACAGGCGTCCGAAGCTACACATTTCATAAAACCGAAGAAGAGCGTCTTGCCGCACGTCGGGAGAGTAACCGCGAGGCGTCAAGGAAGCGACGGCGAAAGCAGGCGGCGACCGCCTGACCCGCCACCCCTTATGTTTCCGTTGTAGTATCAGCCTTTTCAATTCGCTCCAGTTCCCGTTCAACAACCTCACGAATGAATTGTGCCCGTCGATTTGCGCCGACCAGCGCATCAATTCTATCCAGAGTTTCAGCCGGGAAACGGACATTCGTTAGTTTCATATGCAATGGTGGTCTACCCAAAACAATCGCCTTTCAAATTATAAACACTACCGCTTATTGACACTATAAGCGGTAGTGTTTAATGGCTCGTTACCGAACGAATGGAGACGGGGAAATGACGCAAGAAACCTACATCACCAACGACGCATATAATTGCATCCTCGATAAACTGGAAAACCTCTTTCACACATTCGACGCCGCCGCGCCGGACGATCTACGCACTCGTGTGATTATGATCCTTGGCGAGGAAGGCGGTGTATGGCCCGCGTCGTGCCAGACCAGCGACAATAAACAGGGCATCAATCAGGCCGCTTAAACAATCCTGTCATAAGAAAACAATGGCTTAGGTTGACCGCCAAACACGCCTGTGGATTTCCATACTTTCGTGTGCCTAATAGGAAGTCCCATAAACAAAGAAGGGACTATCAGATGACCAATACCCCCAACACCAGCGCACCCGATGTAACGTTCGCACAGTTCTTGATCAACAAGGATAGTGATGACGATAATTTTGGGAACTTCCATTCTGCAATGGGCGATCACGGAATTACGTTTCCAACATCCGCCACCGATTTCCTTGAAGCTATTTCAATGGGAGCCTCCAGTGACGGTGAAGTGCAGCTTAATGCCGAACAGCTTGCGCATATTATGCGCGAGATTGGTGACTATATCTTGATGGCGCTTGTTGAATACCAGAACAAGGAATGGACTCGCGCAGCATAAGGCTCCTCGATAAGCCCGCCGGTCAAAATCGGTGGGCTTATTGTGTTTGTGGCACCTAATTATATAGTCGCTTCGGCACTCGACGGACGGAAGAATTGGATGAGTAAAGAGCAGGTTAAGCACGATATTCTTCAGAAAATCAGGCAAATCGCTTCAGAGACAGGCGAGCCCCCAGGTCAAACGAAGTTCGCCAGCCTCACAGGTGTCAAGGATCATGTGTGGCGCGGAAAATTCTGGCGTGGCTGGGGTGATGCTCTTGCTGAAGCGGGGTTTGAACCAAGGGAATGGAAGGTCGAGCATAATGAAGAGAACTTGCTCCGCAACGTGGCCGATTTGATGGTAAAGCTCCAACGTTTTCCCTCAATCGTTGACATGCGGCTGGAAGGTTCAAACAACGCAGACTTTCCAAGCGTCGGAGCAATCAAGCGACGGTGGAATATGCTGGAGCTTGCGAACGCCGTTGCTAAGTTCTGCGATAACATTGGACGACAAATAGACGGCGAAATTGCGCGGAAATACGCCGCATCACGGCCAGTTACGACGATTGAAGACTCTCAAGACGCTTTGGTTGGCACTGCATTAGGTCACGTTTATATGCAACGCCACGGTTCCGATTACAAAATAGGCTTTACCAAATCGCTCAATAAGCGCGGTCGGCAAATCCAGATAGAGCTTCCTCAGGAAATCGAGCTTGTGCATTCAATCCTTACTGACGATCCGGCAGGCGTAGAAGCCTACTGGCACAAGCGGTTCGCCACGAAGCGGACGCGCGGGGAGTGGTTCAAGTTGACGAAGGTCGACATTGCAGCGTTTAAGCGGTGGTCAAAAATTTGGTGAGGGTGGCCCGATCACGGTCATTCACCACACTACCTCGCCAGCACGTTGGATCAGGTGATTGTAAGCCACTCTACAGACAGGCAAAGGTTTGACTGAATACACCGAAGGGCCTATCTTCGCACGTGAACTGGTAGAGCGCTAACTCTACCAATCGTTTCGCTTATATAAAGAACTTCGCCCGCACGATTGCTTGCCAGCCCGTGCGTTGAAATCAGGAAAGCCCGCCGGTCATCACCGGCGGGCTTTGTGTGTCCGCTAAGTCGTCCGTTTCAAAATTGGTGCACATTGCGCAGTTGTAGCTCGTGTTAAGGTCAGCCTATCCAATCCTGCCTGAAGTGATCCGCGATCCGCACACATAATATAGGGAACAAGGCTGGCTAAATTACAGCGGGCCTTGATCGTTAAGGAGCTACAATGTTTGATAGATTTGATAGGCTATGCGTAATTGACTAAAAATTTCAATCGGGGAGAGTATGGCTGTGAATAAAAGCGAGAAAAACATTCTCGATCTTTATGGCCGGATGATGCTGGAAATTCAGCAGCGTATCGGTGCAATCGAAATCCTGATAAATGAAGAGACGACCCTAGAAGACCGCTTCGCAAAAGAGTCGGCATTCCTTCAATTGAGGATGATTTGTGAGATCATCGCTTCGTTGTGTGTGGTCTCACATGAAGGCTTCTCAGAACTTAAGACCGGCAAGTTGAAAAAGACTTATCAGGCTGACAAGATTATCAACGCACTAACGGAGTTGCACGATAGGTTTTATCCGCAGCCAATTAAAATTAAGCAAGGGACTCCGGGGCAGATTTCGATAACTGATAATGACGTCATCCACCTTACGAAGGACGACCTAAAAGCCCTGTATGCGAAATGTGGAGAGTTGCTTCATCGTGGGACACCAGCAGGATTAATCAAGGAAAATCATGAGTCCGAATGGATTTTATTTGTCAAAGAGAAAGCGCAACACATTCTAAATCTTTTGGCTAGCCATGCATTAGTTATGCAAGGGGATAAGCGGTCGGTCTTTCACAGTATGCACTCGGGGCAAACATGGATTGCCGACGCACTTTAAACACAACAAAGTTCAGTCCGTTACGTCGTTACAAAAACACTTTCAAGTTATTGTTTTTATTTATCTAATTCCGATTTCAAATCTCTCTAGCAGCACCATTCTCTCAATATGTAAAAATATATTTCTAAGTTCTATGTGATTTTGGATTGCATCAACAGTAAGCTGTTGCAACAATTGTTGCGATTGCTACCAAAAAAAACACGAATGCCGCAACCGTTACGGCTATTGAAGATCTCTCCCATATTATCTCCCACTGACGATCAGATTCTTTTCGGTCTTGAATATATCTAGAGCGAGCGGCGTGCATAAGGTAGGACATTGCCAAGGAAAGCGTTCCTAAAAATAGGCTGCAAAACAGTAACGAAATCACAAACCGCGCCCATGATTTATCAAGTATATCTGCGGTTTCACTTCTTCCGGTGAACGCGAGGTACCCGGCCAACAAACCACCAGTAACGACGAGAAGCTGCTTTACCGCCTCTCTCCCTGCTTCTGTAGCGATCTTGTAAGCTTCAGACTCGTCGCTCATCTTTTACCCTTTTCATTATCTGTTTGTATTAGCCCTTTTAATTGCCATGTTGTTCCCAGCCAATGGTATTTTTCTTCACGGCGGAATTACGTATTTATGCCGGGGAGGACAGAGGTGGGTAAAACGGCATATAAAAGCGAAAGCGTTGTCCGCTACCAGGCTTCAAAATTTCCGAACCGCACCGGTTTTATCAAAAAAACAAATTCTTCACCGCTTATCCGGCCGGATCGCACTCCTCAAATCCACCAACCTGTTCAGCGTCCGCTCCTCTGCCGCAGCCGCAAGCGCGAGAGCAATGGTTTCCACCACCACCAGCGATGGGGCGTGGAGGGCGATGTGTTCGCTCTTCGTGCGGGGGATGATCAGGCAGGTTTGAGCGTGTTCACTGTTTTACCATGCAGTTCAGACGATTCGTTAAGGCGTAGGTGAGGACGACCACTTTTTCAGCGGATGCATTGTGTCTCTGGCTCGGCTCTTAACGACTCACAGTACATCCATGCAATTGCCTCGCAATGTGTGCGTGAAGATCGCGATAAAATTCAATGATTTGCACAGTTTTCAGCAAATCAAAAAACCACATTGTCACACCACTGTCAGCTTGATGATCCAGAAGGGGCCACTTTCCTCAATGCTGGTTTCTGATTCATGACCCCTGTAAATCTTTCTTCTCGTCTTGGCCCCGATGCGTCGGAGCGTCTTGTTGTTCTTGCGGGCGCTGTTGTGGAGGCGGGGGAGCTTGCGCGTGCGTCTTTGAAGCGTCGTTATTCCACCCAGATGGTGCTGAAAGCGCCGCGTGATTATCAGACCGAGATTGATGTTGCCGTTGAGCAGATCATTGTGGATCGGATGAAGGCGGCTTTTCCGAAGTATTCGATTATTGGCGAAGAAGAGGTGGGCAATGTTGAAGCCGGTGCGGATGCGCCGCGCATTTATATTGACCCCATTGATGGCACCACCAATTATGCTTGGGGCCTGCCGCATTTTGGCATTGTGATTTCCATTGTCGAGCAGGGCGAAGTGGTCTGCGGCGTGGTGTATGATTGCATGCAGAATGAGCTGTTCAGTGCCGAAAAAGGCAAGGGGGCCTATTTGAATGGTGAGCGGCTGGTTCTTGCGCCTTTTGCTGATGTGCAGGATGCCTTGATCGGGGCGGGATTGCCTGTTCCCGGTCAGGTCAAGACCATCTCTGAAGACGCCTATCACACAGCCTTGCGGCGGCTGATGGACAATACCGCCGGTGTGCGGCGTTTGGGGTCTTCTGCCATGTCCATTGCCTATGTGGCCAGCGGGCGTCTGGATGGCTTTTTTGAAGATGGCCTGTCCATGCATGATTATGGCGCATCGATTCTGATGGTGCGCGAAGCAGGTGGTGTGGTGACAGGCTTTTCCGGTGCGCCGGTTGGCCGGTTTGGCGATATTCTGGTTGCCAATCCGGCGTTGCACTCTTGGTTGGTGGACGGCTTTAAACGGTCCTGAAGGATTGGCGGATAAATGGCGTTATTGCGCCATCACCAGCGCCTCAAGTCCGACCGGATCATCGGTGGTGATCTGGTCGCAGCGCAAGGCCAGCAGGCGGTTGACAGCGGGCAGAACGGCATCAGTCGCCGTGTTGATGGTATAGGCATCCACGCGCTTGTTATGGGCATGGAAGGCCGCAATCAAATCAAAGCCCAGATCGTCTGCGGCCAGAACAAGCCGATGTTCCAGATAGATCATCTGCGTATTGCGAAGCGCGCGAACAGCATCGCTCACAAAGCCGCTGAAATCACCTGATGCCAGCAGCCGTGGAATAGCCCCGTCATGGCAGGGATCATACCCCACGGGCAGACCATCCACCGCGTCGGCCAACATCATGACCGCTTGCGCATCGCCACCAGAGAGAATCAGATGCTGGGCAATAGGCTCAACCGCTGCTTTGAAGGCGGCAATTTCCCGCGCACCAAGTCGTGATGCCGATTCCTTGAGGTCCAGTTGCAGCACCGCACCCGCGCCACAGGGATTGGCTGTGAGCAATGGCACCAGCTCTTCCAAAAGCATGACTCGATGATGGGTGGGCGTGCCATCTCTGGCACGCAGATGCAGGCCCTGCAAGGTTGCGGCAGATGCCTGTGCCACCGGTCCATGGCCGGTGGTCGCCGTGTCCAGTGTTTCGTCATGCAGCACCACAAAGCCGCCATCGGCATGGCACAGCACATCCACTTCAACGCTTGCGCCCAAAGCCATGCCTTGCACAATGCGCTCCGGCGTAAACGAAATATCACCCGCTTGTTGATGGCCCCGGTGCCATTTCAGCATGGTTTGATAGCCGTTGCGCTCAATAAACAATCCGTCAGGCATGTTCGATCTCTGCTTCTTTCCGCTGCGTGTCTGTGGAGAGATAGGCGCAGGCCTGATCCCGAAACACAGCATAGCTATTGACCAGAACCGCGACGCGATCACCTTTGCGCCACCGGCTGGCGGGGCCGGTCATGGCTTTCAGGCACTGTCCATCGGCCAATTGCAGGTCTACCACATGATAGCTGCCAAAATCGGTGCAGCGTATCACCACGGCGCTGTTTTCATCGCGGGTTGCTGTCAGAACCAGTTCTTCAGGACGAATCGCCAGCGTTGCCGCGCCATCGTTGATCGGAACGGGCAGGCCCAGGTCATCATGCAGGAAGCGGCCATTGCGCACTTCGCTGGTTATGAAGTTCATGGTGCCGATAAAGCCGGAGACAAATTCTGTCTGTGGCTGGCGATAAATCACATCCGCCGGCGCGATTTGTTCAACGCGCCCGTCTTTCAGCACGGCAATCCGGTCGGCCATGGCCAGCGCTTCATCCTGCCCATGGGTGACAAACAGGGTGGTGATGCCCAGCCGTTGTTGAATATCGCGGACTTCTTCGCGCAGGCGCTCGCGCAAATGCTGGTCCAGACTGGCAAAAGGCTCATCCAGCAGCAGAATCTTTGGCTCCAGCACCAGTGAGCGGGCCAGCGCCACCCGCTGTTGCTGCCCGCCGGAGAGCTGGTGCGTCATGCGTTCGCCATAGCCTTTCAGCCCCACGAGGTTGAGGGCGTTCTGCACCTTTTCCTCGATAACGGCGCGGGGGAGGCGACGCAGCTTCAGGCCAAAGGCAATGTTGGAAAACACATTCATATGTGACCACAGCGCATGGCTTTGAAACATCATGCCGGTGGGGCGGCGCTCTGGCGGCAGGTGGGTAACATCCTCACCATCAATCAGAATGGTTCCGGATGTGGGGTGTTCAAAGCCGCCTATCATTCGCAGAATGGTGGATTTACCCGAACCGGATGGACCCAGAAGGCAGATCAGTTCGCCATCGCCAACCTCAAGGCTGACGTTATCAACGGCTTTGGTGTTGGCAAAGTTTTTTTGCAGGTTGCGAATGGTTAGCTGCGCCATGAAATCACCTGTGTCTTGAAGAGAAAAAACATCATGCGCCAAATCCCTTGGCAAAGGCTCCGCTGCTCATCACCCGGCGGGCAAACAGCAGTGCAATAAAGGATGGCACCCACAACATGACGGAAAGCACCGCGCCATATTGCACCACCAGTTGTTGGTTGATGAAGCTGATCATCAGCACCGGCATGGTGCGAATTTGCGGTGCGCCAATCAGCCATGCGCCTTCTGTTTCGTAAAATGTCGAAACAAAGGTGAGCAGCACGGCGGCAAAAATCGTTGGAGCCGCCTGTGGCAAGGTGATGGACCAGAACACGCGCAAAGGTCCGGCCCCCACATCGCGGGCGGCTTCTTCCATGCGCCGATCCACATTCTGAAAAGCCGCCACCGGAATCCAGATCATCAGCATCAGGGTGCTGACCAACTGAATGAGCGCCACGCCCCAGAAGGTGGAGATCAGATTGAGGTTGAGAAAAATGCCGGC
>CAJYRE010000524.1 GCA_913776675.1 Rhizobiaceae bacterium | reverse complement strand
CGACGGCCAAGGCCGGGTCATCGCCCTTGGCGAACGCGAGTGCTCGCTGCAGCGGCGCAATCAAAAGGTGATTGAAGAAACACCAGCGCCGGGTCTCTCTGATACTGTTCGGGCAAAGCTGCATTCCGCAGCCGTCGCATTGGGGCAAAAGGTGCGCTACCAATCGGCAGGCACGGTGGAATTCATCTATGATCCGGCCCGCGAGGAATTTTACTTCCTCGAAGTCAACACCCGCCTGCAAGTGGAACATCCGGTCACCGAAGCGGTATTTGGCATCGATCTGGTGGAATGGATGATCCGGCAGGCAGCAGGCGAGGATGTAGTGACCGGCAACGAACACCTCACACCCAAGGGTGCTGCCATTGAAGCTCGCGTCTATGCCGAAATGCCTCATGCGGATTTCCGCCCAAGCGCGGGGTTGCTGACCGAAGTGGTGTTTCCAGACAACGTTCGGGTTGACGGCTGGATTGAGACCGGAACGGAAGTAACGCCCTATTACGACCCCATGCTGGCCAAGGTGATTGTTGCGGCAGACAATCGTGAAGGTGCCATCAAGGCGCTGTCCGAGGCGCTGAACACCACCTCGCTTTGGGGCATTGAAACAAACCTCGATTATCTCAAAGCCATTGCCGCCTCAGACCTGCTCCGCTCTGGCGATGTCGCCACCACGGCGCTGAAGGATTTTCAGTTTACCCCCGATGTGGTGGAAGTGATCGCCCCCGGTGCGCAATCCAGCCTGCAAGAACTGCCCGGCCGCCTTGGCCTTTGGCATGTCGGCGTGCCGCCAAGTGGACCGATGGATGAGCGTTCGTTCCGCCATGCCAATCGGCTGGTGGGCAATGGGGATGAGGTGGCAGCACTGGAACTCACCGTCTCTGGCCCGCATCTGAAGTTTTTCAAGGATGTGACGATTGCCCTTGCCGGGGCAGACATGCCGATGTTGTTGGATGGGATACCCGTTGCTCATAACCAGCCCGTAACGGTCAAGGCAGGCCAAACCCTAGCCGTTGGTTCCATTCAGGGCGCAGGGCAGCGGGCCTATCTGGCTGTTCAGGGTGGTTTTGCAGCGCCTGTGGTGCTCGGCTCACGCGCCACTTTTGGCCTTGGGCAATTTGGCGGCAATGCCACTGGCACCCTGCGGGCTGGGCATGTTTTAAGGCTTGCCAATGCACCACAAGGCACCGCGAAACCCGCCAATGAGCCTGCCGCTTTTGGCCGTGAATGGTCAGTTGGCGTGATCTATGGCCCGCATGGCGCACCCGACTTTTTTCGGGAAGACGACATCGAAACCCTGTTTTCGGCCGAGTATGAGGTGCATTTCAACTCGGCCCGCACCGGCGTGCGCCTGATTGGCCCCCAGCCCAAGTGGGCAAGAGCGGATGGCGGTGAAGCAGGCTTGCACCCCTCCAACCTGCATGACAATGCCTATGCCATTGGTGCCATTGATTTCACGGGCGATATGCCGATCATTCTCGGCCCGGATGGTCCAAGCCTCGGCGGCTTTGTTTGCCCGGCTGTGATTGCCCGCGATGAACAGTGGAAAATGGGGCAGTTCAAACCCGGCGATAAAATCCGCTTTCATCCCGTCAACCGTCCTGCCGATCCGCTGGCCGGGCCTGTTGTGCATGGTGTTGGGGAAAAGGCCGGATCGGCCATCATTGGCAGCCGTGATGATGGCCCGGTTCCGGTGGTTTATCGCCGTCAGGGCGATGATAATCTGCTGGTGGAATATGGCCCGATGCAGCTCGATATTGCGCTGCGCCTACGGGTGCATCTGCTGATGCAGGCGGTGCAAGCCGCAAAACTTCCGGGTTTGATTGATCTCACCCCCGGCATTCGCTCGTTGCAAATCCATTATGACGGAACCAGCCTCACTCGCACCCGTCTTCTGGGACTTTTGAGCGAAATTGAAGCCAGCCTTCCGCCTGCGCAGGATGTCACGGTGCCGAGCCGCACGGTTTACTTACCGCTGTCATGGAACGACCCGGATGCTGAACTGGCCATGCGGAAATATCAGGAACTGGTGCGCCCGAATGCACCCTGGTGCCCGTCCAACATAGAGTTCATTCGTCGCATCAATGGCCTTGCCGATGAGCAGGCGGTGAAAGACACGATTTTCAATGCCGCCTATCTGGTGATGGGTCTGGGCGATGTTTATCTCGGCGCGCCCGTCGCCACGCCGCTGGACCCGCGCCATCGGCTGGTGACCACCAAATACAACCCGGCCCGCACATGGACTCCTGAAAATGCCGTGGGCATTGGCGGTGCCTATATGTGCATCTACGGCATGGAGGGACCGGGCGGATACCAGCTTTTTGGCCGCACCATTCAGGTGTGGAACACCTGGCGACAGACCCCCGTGTTTCGTAAGGGCAAGCCGTGGCTTTTGGATTTCTTTGATCAGATCCGGTTTTTCCCGGTTTCGCACGAAGAACTAACGGAGGCCCGCGCCGCCTTCCCGCATGGTGGCTATCCGCTGCGGATTGAAGAGGGCAGCTTTTCCTATGGAGCCTATGAGGCAGAGCTGAAGGCCAATGCCGAGAGCATTCATGCTTTCAAAACCGGCCAGCAGGCCGCGTTTGAGGCCGAGCGGCAGCGCTGGAAAGAGCAAGGGCTGGACAGCTTTGTGGTGGATGACACCGCCAGCCCCGGCATCGGTGGCGATATTCCCGCCGGATGTTTTGGGGTGGAAAGCTCGGTGCCCGGCAATGTTTGGAAAATCATGGTTGAGGAAGGGCAAGAGGTACGCCCCGGCGACACGCTGGCCATTCTGGAATCGATGAAAATGGAAATCAACATCACCGCCCACGCGAAGGGCCGCCTGCGCGAGCTGCGGATTGCACCCGGACGCAATGTCAAAGCTGGCGACGTTCTGTTTATTTTGGAGAACCCATAATGCTTCCCACAATTCTTGATCTCGCATCCGTACAAGCCGCCTATCAAGACGGCCTCTCGCCGCTTCAACTGGTGGAAGAGGTGATTGCCCGGCGCAAAGCCGCGACGGATCCGGCGATTTTCATCACCCCAACACCGGATGAGGATTTACGGGCGCAAGCGCAAGCGCTTTTGGAACGCGCCCCCTCGCCCAACAGCCTGCCGCTTTGGGGCATTCCCTTTGCGGTGAAGGACAATATCGATGTGGCGGGCCTGCCCACCACCGCCGGATGCCCGGCCTATGCCTATGAGCCTCAGCAGGATGCTACGGTTATTGCTCGCCTGAAAGCCGCAGGCGCTTTGGTGATTGGCAAAACCAATCTGGATCAGTTTGCCACGGGGCTGAACGGCACCCGCTCACCGCATGGTGCGCCGCGCTCGGTGTTCGATCCGGCCTATGTGTCGGGTGGTTCCTCTTCTGGTTCTGCGGTGGCTGTTGCCTCGGGTCTTGCAACGTTCTCGCTCGGGACAGATACGGCTGGCTCTGGCCGCGTGCCTGCCGCTTTCAACAATCTGGTGGGCATCAAACCGACGCCCGGTCTTGTGCCGAATGTTGGCGTGGTGCCTGCATGCCGCAGCGTCGATGTGGTGACAGTGTTTGCGGCAACCGTGGGCGATGGCATTGCCATTCGCAAGATCATGGATGGCTATGATGCCGCTGATCCGTTTTCGCGCCCTGCCACACCTGCCGCCTTGCCTAGTGAAGGGCTTCGCGTTGGTGTTCTGGAGGGAGTTGAGCGAGAGTTCGTTGGCAATAAGGAGGTGGAAGCGCTCTATGATACAGCGATTGCTCGGGCAAAATCGCTGGGAGCCACCATCGTTCCCTTCGATTACGCGCCGTTCCGCCAAGCGGCTGAATTGCTCTACAACGGCCCATGGGTGGCCGAGCGTTTGGCGGCGGTGAAGGATTTCCTTGCCACCAACGCAGATGATTTTGACCCGACCGTGCGCACCATCATCGAAGGTGCCAAAAGCTACAGCGCCGTCGATGCCTTTGAAGGCCGCTATAAGCTCGAAGCCCTTGGCCAGCAGGTAAAGGCGGAATGGCAAAAGTTTGATGTCATGCTGCTGCCCACCTCTCCCACCACCTACACGGTGGACGAGATGCTGGCAGATCCGATTGTGCGCAATGGCCACTTTGGCCGTTATACCAATTTTGCCAATCTCTATGGCTACGCCGCCATTGCCATTCCGGCAGGGTTTGACAGCAACAACCACCTGCCTGCCGGAGTAACACTGTTTGGCCCCGCCTTCAGCGACGATGCCTTGGCACCCTTTGCCGATGCCATGCACCGCAGCCTCGCCGCAGGCATGGGTAAAGACAAGGCGGCGATCATCCCCGAAGCCAGCCGTGTTGCACCCGGCAATGATGGGCTTGTCACCATCGTTGTGGTCGGTGCCCATCTCACCGGAATGCCGCTGAACTATGAACTAACCGGCCCGGGTGGCAAATTGGTGAAATCCTGCCGCACGGCGGGCGACTATCGCCTGTTTGTGCTGCCCAACACCACGCCACCCAAGCCCGGCCTGATCCGCGAACCCGGTTTTCAGGGTGCAGGTCTGGAGGTTGAGGTTTGGAAGGTGACGCCAGCGGCCTTTGGTCAGTTTGTGCAGAATATTCCAGCACCGCTTGGCATGGGCAAAGTGACGCTGGATGACGGCAGCCAAGTGTCTGGCTTCCTGTGTGAGGCCCATGCAGTGGCGGGTGCGCAGGAAGTGACCGCGCTGGGCGGCTGGCGGGCCTATATTGCCCAACGGAAGTAATAGGCAAGAACGCGGCAGGCTCATCACCTGCCGCACTTTTCATTTGATGAGATTATTCGCCGTCGTGGAAACCAATGCCGCTGTTGGGCTCCACCGCAGAACCCGCGATGATCTCGCGCTTGCCCACATGGTTGGCAGCACCGACCAGACCTTCCCGTTCCATACGCTCCACCAGCGATGCAGCGCGGTTATAGCCAACAGATAGACGGCGCTGGATGTAAGATGTCGAGCATTTCTGGTCGCGCAACACAACTTTCACGGCCTTTTCGTAAAGCTCGTCACTGTCATCGCCGCCCGCAGCGCTGCTCGCAACCCGTTCATAACTTTCATCGGATACCGCAGCAGGCGTTGGTCCAGCAGGCTCAGAGTGATCTTCTTCCGTCACAGTGCCCAGATATTCCGGGCGGCCCTGTGTTTTCAGATGAGCAACCACCTGTTCCACTTCGGCATCCGAGACAAATGGTCCATGCACGCGGCAGATACGGCCACCGCCGACCATTTGCAGCATATCGCCCTGACCCAGCAGGTGTTCGGCACCCTGCTCGCCCAAAATGGTACGGCTGTCGATTTTCGAGGTCACCTGGAAGGAAATCCGGGTTGGGAAGTTGGCCTTGATCGTGCCGGTGATCACGTCCACGGATGGACGCTGGGTGGCCATGATCAGGTGAATGCCCGCCGCACGTGCCATCTGCGCCAAGCGCTGGATGGCGCCTTCAATTTCCTTGCCAGCCACCATCATCAGGTCGGCCATTTCATCGACAATGATGACGATGTAAGGCATGTGCGACAGATCAAGATCCTGATCTTCGTAGAGAATCTCGCCGGACTGACGATCGAAGCCCGCCTGGACGCTGACGGTGATCACCTCGCCCTTTTCGCGGGCCTGGGCTGCGCGGGCATTGTAACCATCGATATTGCGCACGCCGAGACGCGACATCTTGCGATAGCGGTCTTCCATTTCGCGCACCGCCCATTTCAATGCCATCACGGCCTTCTTGGGATCGGTCACAACCGGCGTCAACAGGTGCGGAATGCCATCATAGACGGAGAGTTCCAACATCTTGGGATCGACCATGATCAGGCGGCATTCTTCGGGCTTGAGCCGATAGAGCAGCGACAGGATCATGGTGTTGATGGCAACCGATTTACCCGAACCCGTGGTGCCCGCCACCAGCAAATGCGGCATCTTGGCCAGTTCCGCAATCACCGGCTCGCCACCGATGGATTTGCCAAGGCAAAGGGCCAGCTTGTAGCGGGTTTCCCAATAGTCTTCACACTCGATCAACTCGCGCAGATACACGGTTTCACGCACGGCATTTGGCAGTTCGATACCAATGACGTTACGGCCGGGCACAACCGCCACACGGGCCGAGAGCGCCGACATGGAGCGGGCAATATCATCGGCCAAACCAATGACGCGCGATGACTTGATGCCGGGGGCAGGCTCAAATTCATACAGTGTCACCACCGGACCGGGGCGCACATCAATCACTTCGCCGCGAATGCCGAAATCTTCCAGCACACTTTCCAACAGGCCAGCGCTCTGTTCCAATGCTTCCGGCAGCATGGCTTCGGCGCGGGCGGCTGGCGGCTCCTGCAAGACGCTGATGGATGGAAATACGTAATCGCCATCATAAGGATGATTGCGGTTCATTTCCAAACCGCCGATGGCACGGTTGGCCCGGGGGTTTTCCGCGAAAGTGCGCACGGGG
>CAJYRE010000523.1 GCA_913776675.1 Rhizobiaceae bacterium | reverse complement strand
ATCGATGGAGGGGAGATTACAACATGTCGCGCAAAAAAGGAGTCACGTCGCGCAAAACGTGGTGCGGTTTTAACGTTCCATGCGGCCCATGCCAGGCTTAACGGATTTGCCGGCATCATCCAGATTGTTGCCCATCATGAAGTCAGCGCGGATTATACGCTGCAAGAGATTTTCGGAAATGGGCAAAATGAATTTCACACCGGCGCGTCTTCCGTTGCGGAAGGCCTCGGCGCAGCCAATGCGGGTCGAGAAGCCGAGAATTTCGAGGTAATAATGTGTGCCGAGCCCAATGTTGGTATCAATATCGAGACCGGCACCGCCGCGCGAAATATCCAGCACGGTCGCACTGCGGGTCATTGTGCCGGATAGGCCAGGGCGGACAGCCATAATGCGAGCCGGGCGCTTAACCTGAAAACGATCCCAGCGGCGCTCATACATTTCAGATGTCACAGCACTCAGATGGGTTCCAGCCGACATTGTTTCTCCTCATGTCGTCGCACACTGCATCATCAGAATGGTGCTATACAGGAGTTGTATTTTCCTTAACGCTTTCCATCAATTTCTATCAATTCGTGTCTTTTCGCGCGGCTGTCAAAATTCAAAAGACAGTTTGACAACATGATGTAGAAATTCCGGATCAATCAGCATGTTGAAGCCAACCACCACCACTTCCTGTTCTCTGCGCATCAAGGTGCAGCCGATTTCATCGCGGATCCCCAGAATTTCGAGAAAGAAATTTTTGGGAACAGGCAAATAACGGCTCACTTCGAGATCGGCACCATGCAGGGAAATTTTGCGCACAAGGCAGCGTACGGTGGTTTTTGTACTCAGGTGATGACCAACAAATATGATTTTGCCGGGCCGATCTATCGTGAACTTGCGATAGGCCTGATCCTGCGGAATATCTTTTCTTGCGTCGGGAATGTTCTGCAATGGCATGACACCCGTCCTTCCTGTGTCTCTTATGAGACCATTTTACAGCATTTTCCCTAATGGTTTGTTCCATTTTGACGTTAAAATTGTACGGTCTGCAAAATGCGCCTTCGCTTATGAAGGGCGATGCGTACCGTTGAGAGCTGCGCTTGAACTCTTTTGCATGCAGCGTGAAAGCGATTCCTGTTTTGCAAATTATGCAGTAGAACAGGTGCCGTGATGCATGCGCAGGAGACAGATGTGACGCAAGATTTGATTATTGTTGGTGCAGGACAGGCGGCTTTTTCCACGGCATCAAAATTGCGTAGTCTCAAGGATGAGCGTCCCATCACCCTTCTGGGCGTCGAGGCGCATGCACCCTACCAGCGTCCGCCCTTGTCCAAAAAATATTTGCTTGGTGAAATGAGCTTTGACCGGCTGCTGCTGCGGCCCGATGCCTGGTATGTGGATCATCGGGTAGATTTGAGGCTGTCCACCTGGGTCGAGGCGATTGACCGGGCAGCAAAACACGTGATTTTGCAGGATGGATCACATCTTGCCTATGATAAACTGGTTTTGGCCACAGGGGCGACACCGCGTGTTTTGCCGCAAGACATCGGCGGCAACCTGTCTGGCGTTTACTGCGTGCGCAACAAGGATGATGCCGATCAGCTCTGTGTGGCCATGAAGCCTGGACGCCGCCTGTTGATTATCGGTGGCGGCTATATCGGGCTGGAGGCCGCGGCGGTTGCGCGGCATCTGGGGCTGGAGGTGACGCTGATTGAAATGGCAGACCGTATTCTGGCGCGCGTTGCGGCAAAAGAAACAGCCGATGCGATCCGGGCAGCGCATGTGATGCATGGTGTCTCTCTTCGGGAAAACATGGGTCTGCGCCGTCTGGTCGGTGACAATGGCAAGGTTGTCGGGGCTGAATTATCGGATGGCAGTACGCTGGCTGTGGATATGGTCATTGTTGGCATTGGCGTTTCGCCCAATGATGAGCTGGCCGCACGGGCAGGGCTTGCGGTGCGCAACGGCATTGTGGTCGATGCTTTTGGCAGAACGTCCGATCCCGATATTTTTGCCGTGGGCGATTGCGCGCTTCAGCCTTGGGAAGATGCCGAAATCCGGCTGGAATCCGTGCAGAATGCTGTGGATCAGGGCGAGGCCGTGGCCAGCATTCTTGCGGGCGCAGAGCAGCCCTATCAGCCCAAACCATGGTTCTGGTCAGATCAATATGATTTGAAGCTTCAGATTGCCGGGCTCAATCGAGGCTATGATGAAACGGTGGTGCGTCCCGGCGTACGCGATGGCAGCGTTTCCATCTGGTATTATCGTCAGGACAGGCTCATTGCCGTTGATGCCATCAACGATGCCCGTGCCTATGTGGCTGGCAAGAAATTGCTGGAGATGGGCAAGACACCCGACAAGAATTTTGTACGCGACGCGCAGAGCGATTTGAAACAGCTCTTGTGAGTTTTCGAGCAAGCTTCAACTGTTTTTCCAGCTCGCTTATCGGCCTCCTTATCGGCCAAATCGCAGATCGTGGACAATATCCGCCTGCTGGCCAAGACGTGTTTTGTAGATTTCATAATTCTCCATCACCCGCTGCACATAGCCACGGGTTTCGGGGAAGGGGATACGCTCAATCCAGTCTACAACGTCATCAATGTCTTTGCCGCGCGGGTCGCCGTAGCGGGCCAGCCAGTCAGGCACGCGGTTGGGCCCGGCATTATAGGCAATGAAGGTGAGGATATAGGAGCCGCCAAACGTGTCGATCTGCTCGCCCAGATAATGCGCGCCGAGAGTGGCATTATAGCCTGCATCCTGTGTCAGCTTTTCGGGCGCAAAGGCCATGCCATGGCGTCCTGCAACCGCCTTTGCTGTGGCGGGCATCAGTTGCAAAAGGCCCTTGGCATTGGCCGCTGAAACGGCTGCGGGATTGAAGGCGCTTTCCTGCCGGGCAATGGCATAGGCCAGCGCCTTGCCTGACCCTGAAATATTGGCCGAAGCGGGAATCACACCAATCGGAAAGGCCAGTGCCGGCACGTTGATGCCGCGGCCATAGGCGGTTTTGCCAATTTGCAAGGAAAGCTGATTGTTACCGGCCCGCTCGGCCTTGGCAGCCAGCAGGGCCAGTTCGCCGGGGCTTTGCAATTGTTCGGCCAAAGCGCGGTAAAGGCTGGCGGCGCGCCAGCCATGGCCTGCGGCTTCATAGCGATCGATGGCCTCAATGGCTTCGCGGTTGGCAAAATCCTGCCGGTCTTCGGGCGTTGGAACCGGATAGACAATGTTCAGCTTGTCGCGTTTCAGCCGTGCCGCCGCCAATTGCCCATAGAATGTGCCGGGATAATCGGCAGCCTTGGCAAAGTTCTGCTGGGCGGCTTCCGTGTTGCGGGAAGCCTCTTCGGCCCGTCCCAACCAGTAATAGCCTCTGGACGCCGAGAGGGGCCGGTTTGACGTGGCCAGAAGCCGTTGAAAATGGACGGCTGCCGTTTTCGGG
>CAJYRE010000522.1 GCA_913776675.1 Rhizobiaceae bacterium | reverse complement strand
CGGAAATTCTTGAAATGAGGCCTAAACCTCAGAAATAATTAAGCAGTTACGGTCGAAAGCTCAACGCGAACGCCCGGACCCATGGTCGAGGAAATCGCAATACGCTTGACGTAGTTGCCCTTTGCACCAGCTGGCTTTGCCTTGACAACAGCGTCAGCGAAAGCCTTGATGTTTTCTTCCAGAGCTTTGGCGTCGAACGAAGCCTTGCCGATACCGGCGTGGATGATACCAGCCTTTTCAACACGGAATTCAACAGCGCCGCCCTTGGAAGCCTTAACAGCACCGGCAACGTCCATGGTCACAGTGCCAACCTTGGGGTTTGGCATCATGCCACGTGGGCCGAGAACCTTACCAAGACGACCAACCAATGGCATCATGTCAGGCGTTGCAATGCAGCGATCGAAGTCGATCTTGCCGCCCTGAACGATCTCAACGAGATCTTCAGCGCCAACAACTTCAGCACCGGCAGCGCGAGCTTCATCAGCCTTTGCACCACGTGCGAAAACAGCAACACGAACGTCACGACCCGTGCCGTTTGGCAGGTTCACAACGCCACGAACCATCTGGTCAGCGTGACGTGGGTCAACGCCAAGGTTCATTGCAATTTCAACGGTTTCGTCGAACTTTGCAACAGCGCGCTCCTTGACCATGCCAATGGCATCAGACAAAGCAACGAGCTTGGTAGGATCCACACCTTCGCGGACCTTCTGCATGCGTTTTGAAAGCTTAGCCATGATCAACCTACCACTTCCAGGCCCATGGAGCGGGCAGAACCCTCAACCATTGCCATTGCGCCTTCGATATCGGCAGCATTCAGGTCCTTCATCTTCGCTTCAGCGATCGTGCGAACCTGAGCCTTGGTGATCGAACCAGCCTTAGCGCCCTTGCCCGGTGTCTTCGAACCAGAGGTCAGCTTTGCTTCCTTCTTCAGCCAATAGGTCATTGGCGGCTGCTTCATGATGAAGGTGAAGGACTTGTCCTGGTAATAGGTAATGACGACCGGAATCGGCATGCCCTTTTCCATTTCCTGCGTAGCGGCATTAAACGCCTTGCAGAATTCCATGATATTTACGCCACGCTGACCAAGCGCAGGACCAATTGGCGGGGATGGGTTAGCGGACCCTGCCTTGACCTGAAGCTTGAGCTGGCCTGCAACTTTCTTAGCCATTCTCTCTGCCTTTCATTCCAAACCGGTTACCCGGCTCAACTATGCCGGATCAATCCGGCGGCTGCGGTTGCGTGGTGCGTCTGCACAATCCGGCTAAAGATTGCCATCCTCCCACGCGATGGAGGAAAATCCTCCGCGATCAGACCTTCTCGACCTGACCGTATTCCAACTCAACCGGAGTTGCCCGGCCGAAAATAGAAACCTCAACCTTGAGACGCGAACGCTCTTCATCGACATCCTGAACAACACCGTTGAACGATGCGAACGGACCATCAGAAACGCGAACCTGTTCACCAATCTCAAAGGATACCGACGACTTGGGACGCTCAACACCCTCCTGAACTTGACCAAGAATACGCTCAGCCTCAGAATCAGGAATCGGAACAGGCTTATTATCAGAACCAAGAAAGCCCGTAACCTTCGGCGTATTCTTGATCAGGTGATAAACCTCATCGGTCAAATTCGCCCGAACCAGAACATAGCCCGGAAAGAACTTACGCTCGGCATCAACCTTGCGACCACGGCGAACTTCAACAACCTTCTCGGTCGGCACAAGAATTTTCTCAAAGAGATGCTCAAGACCCTTCTGCCGAGCCTTCTCCTCAATCGATTCCGCAACCTTCTTCTCAAAATTAGAATAAGCGTGAACGATATACCAACGTGCAGCCATGTTCGTCTCCCGCCCTAATTACTTGCCCAGATTAAGCACAAGGCTGAGAACCCAGCCAATGACCTGATCTGCCGCAAAGAAAAACAGCGAGGCAAAGATCACCATAGCCAAAACCATCGCCGTCGAGATCAATGTCTCGCGGCGCGAAGGCCATGTGACTTTCAACGTTTCAGTGCGAACCTGCTGCAGAAACGCAAATGGATTTGTCTTGGATGCCATCTAATGCCCACGCATCTACGGCGCGTAAAGCCGAACAGTCAGCCCCACGCACCGCGTGTCTGTTGAAGTCAAACATAAATGCCAACCTCCAATTTCACAAGAGGAAAGTTGCCATTTAAACAAATTAATAAGCACCTTCAACCGACATAAATACGTCGCTTGAAGGTGCTATAAACTGGCAGGGGCAGTAAGGCTCGAACTTACGACCTGCGGTTTTGGAGACCGCCGCTCTACCAACTGAGCTATACCCCTTTATATGTAGCGCCTTGAGAGCTTTGCCAACAGCAACCTGTTTGCTTGCTACGGCGCTTCGTTTAAGAGACTGAGCCAAGAATGGCAAGAGGTTTTTTTGAATTTTTTCAACGGATCACGCTTTCTTACCATCTATGTTGGTAACCAGCGTGAAACGCGGGCTTTGGCCCCGCCAGAACATCGGCGAAAGACGCAGAAAGATTGACGTTTTGGAAAACACTCTTATCCAGACCCACTGAGGCCGTCGGCACTTTATCCACAGAATCAACTGTCGTTTCACTGTAGAACGATGCTTGCCAATCCGGCATGGTAAAATCGACTCGCTGGCTGGCCGAGAGACCACGCCCCTCACCGTTCGAGTTTCCAGCCTGCACAACGGATGTGGATGCCATTTCAAGATCAGACGTGATATCCCATGATCGACTGGCCTCAAGAGAAACGCCGCCATCGCCCAGTACAGGATTGACATCCGCATTGACCGTGAGCGGATTACCCGCTCCGTCCTCAATCCCTGCCAGCTTCATACGCGCCCATATTTTAATCGGCATCGTTGCTGCATTCATGGCACCCGTTTTATTGGGAACAAAAGAGGTATCAATTCCCACCTTGGGCGCAAACTCGTTTTGCAATTGCACACCTGTTTGAATCGCCACGCCATTTTGCCCTGAGCGAGATACATTCCAGATCAAAGGCCGATCGGTGTCAGAGGCAATGGCCAGCGAAACAAAACCGAAACCACACAGAAGGGTGACGGTAAAAATGACGTATGTCCATAGAATCATAAGAGACCTTGAAGCGTTCGCGGTGAAAAAACATCGACTTTGCGTCTCACCAAGGTCTTTTAAATGGCGAATGTGACCCTCAAGGGGCGCATTCGATCACGTTTACGCCAGCACATCGTGTGCAGCATAAAAAAGCCCCGCTGTTTCCAGCGAGGCTCTTATCATCCCTTACGGGATCAACTTAGGCAACGATCGAAGCAACGATGCCAGCGCCGACGGTACGGCCACCTTCGCGGATAGCGAAGCGCAGCTTTTCTTCCATGGCGATTGGGTTGATCAGCGTAACCTTCACAGTCACGTTGTCGCCT
>CAJYRE010000521.1 GCA_913776675.1 Rhizobiaceae bacterium | reverse complement strand
GATTCTTCCAGCAGGCCATCGCAAATTTCTGCAAATTTTGGCGGCACCCGCAGCATACGGCCCTTGGCTATAATGCTGAATTTGGCCTCATGTTCCGGGTTTTCAAGTGTCACATCCAGCGAGCCGCCGCGCGGAATGGAGCCATAGGCCACCAGAAACAGGTTCATCAACAGCTTGACCCGGTTCTTGGCAATAATGGCGCGGGGACCTGTCCAGGTTACAACGGTTTTTTTCTCGGCGTCGGCAAAATCCTTGATCGCCTTTTCGGCCTCGCCTGTATCGATAGAGGCACCAACCGAGCCAGAGGCCCCAAAGGCCAGACGGGCAAATTTGAGCCGCACCGATGCGTTCAGCGCACTGGCCCGAATCAGATCCATAGCGTCGGCATCGGCCCCACCCTCATCCAACAGTTCAAGACCATTGTTAATGGCACCCACCGGCGAAATCACATCATGGCAGACGCGGCTGCACAACAGGGCCGCAAGATCGGGACCTGCCAGCGTTAGATTAGGGTTCTTGATCATAGAATTCTCCTCGACGGCAACGTCTTGATGAGTCTAAACGGGTCTTGTCATCGCGCCAGCTTAGTCGCGCACTGCATGCGCCATAATGACACCATATTTGGTAAACCCATTGTTAAGAGGAAATCATCAAGATGGGACAATGTCCCAATTAAGGGTGATTCAAATGTTATCCGAGGAGAAAGTGATGCGCTTTTCCATCATAAGGAACGTGGCACAAGCCTGGATGCGGATGGTTGTCATACTCATGGCAGCATGCCTTGCCATGCCTGTCAGTGCTTTTGCACGGGGCGATCAATACACCATGGAAGAAGTGGTGGATGCCGGGCATTCGTTTTTTGGCGAAACCAGTGGCGCATTGGCCAAGGTTATTGAAAAGGCTTTTTCTCAATATGGATTGCCCAATGGCTATATTCTTGGCCAGGAAGGTTCCGGGGCCTTTATTGCCGGCCTGACCTACGGTGAAGGCACCTTGAACACCAAGAATGCCGGCCAGCATCCCGTATTCTGGCAGGGACCATCGCTGGGCCTCGATTACGGCGGCAATGGCAGCCGCACCATGATGCTGGTTTATAATCTTCCCTCTGTCGATAGTCTTTACACCCGTTTTGGCGGCGTCAGCGGCTCTGCCTATGTGTTTGCAGGTGTCGGCATGACGGCACTCAAAAGCGATAACATGGTGCTTGTGCCGATTCGCACCGGACTGGGTGCGCGCCTTGGCGTCAACGTTGGTTATTTGAAGTTGACACAGCAGGCGACCTGGAACCCCTTCTAAGCCGTTTATAAAGGGATCAAAAATTGGAGCCTGCCTTACAAGCAGGCTCTTCTTGCAAGAGCGAACAAAGGACGCTGTAAGACTGTTAATCTTTTGCATAATTTTCTTCTTCAATCGATCCCGGATTGAAGGAGAAAATTATGCAGTAGTTCCCACACTCGCCAAGGTGCTATAAGAACACACTGTCTTCAAACGGATTCGGCTGGGAAACCACAGAGTGTGTCGCGCCCGTGTTGAGAACAAGAGAGGATAAGACAGGTGTGGCGCAATGTCAGATGTTTCAAAAAGCTTGACCTGAAGAAGTGGCGTCACCGTGATTGAATATGCTCTGCTGTTTGCGCTGGGCTTTACCAGTGCCGCTTTTTTGCTTGCGCTGCTCAGTCCAGCCATTCACGGCCGTATTGTTGCCTATACCGAAACACGCCTGCGGGCCACTGCACCGCTCGGCGCACAGGAAGTGCGCGCCCAAAAAGACATGGTCCGCGCCGTTTATGCTGCCGAAAACGCCAAACTCAGCGCAGAATTGAAGCGTGAGCGTGATCAGGCCGTTTCTCTCAAGATCGTTTCCGACACAGCCATTGCCGAAATGGAACGCGCCTTGCGCGATGAAGCGGTCTTCAAGGATCAAGTAACGCGCATGAGCGAAGAAGCCGCAGAGTTGCGCGGCCAATTGCGGGACAACGCCACCCAGATCGAACAGCTCAAGACCGCCTTGCAGCGCAGCGAGGCCCATGTTGTCAGCCGCAATGAAGAAATCGAAGCCATGCGCGCCAATCTGCATCGCCTGGAAGGCAGAGTGAGCGGCATCAATCAGGAAACCGCCACCTACCAGCACCAGATTGAAGATTTGCAGTTGCGTCTGAAAGACCTGCGGCAGCAGCGCGAAACTCTTCAGGACGAAACCAGAGTGGCCAATGAACGCGCCCAAAAGGCAGAACAGCGGCTTTTGCAGGAAGAGCATAAGGTTCTGCGGTTGGAAGACCGCCTGCAAAGCCTGCAAGAGAAAAGCGATTCGCCATGACGGACTCTTCAACCAACAGCGTCATGATGAACATGACAACAGATGACGACCAAAAATGGAACATGCGATCCGAAACCGCCATCTCAGACCTGCACCGTGATTGCACAGCACTCTGCGCCCGCTTGAGCGCAGCATCAGACCCAACCACAGACGATGATCTGCGCCAGGCCATTGCCGATCTCGCCGCCAGAATGCTGTTGCTGACCGCCACCCGCGAGGCAGGCGCATCGCCCATACCGGCTCTCTTGGCCAAGGCCGATGCAGACAATCTGGCCCGCAGCAAGCTGCTGGCAATCCTGCGTGAAAAAGCACCCAACCTTATATCAGAACCGACTTGAGCGCGTTGACTGGACATATGCGCCTTCTACGCATTTCCGATTGCTAACCGCTTCGCACTTTTGCTGGAAATAAACTTTTTAACAACGCATTTCCGATTGCTAACCGCTTCGCACTTTTGCTGGAAATAAGCTTTTTAACAACGCATTTCCGGACGCAAAACCGCTTCGCACTTTTGCTGGAAATGCTTGTTATCCAACACGCCCCATGGCACGCGCAGCACTGTGCAGCGCAATGCCGCTGGCTGTGCCGAGGTTGAGACTGTCCAATCCTGGCGATTGAGCAATGCGCACCGTTGCAAAGCGCTGCAAGATCTCGGCTGGCAGCCCCTCGCCTTCCGTGCCCACCACCAGCGCCAGACGATTGCGCCCTTGCAGCTCAGTGGCAATATCGCCAATCTCACGGGTACCGGACGGGCTGAGTGCCGCAATCAGAAAACCGGCCGCATCAAGGGCTGACAGCAGGGAAACGGCATCACCCTGACGGCTGTAAGGCGTGGTTAGCACCGAGCCCACGGAAACCCGCAAGGCTTTACGATAGAGCGGGTCACAACTGGTCTCATCCAGAAAAACCGCATCAGCAGCAAAACCAGCCGCATTGCGAAACATGGAGCCAATATTATCGTGATTGGAAATACCACACCCGACCAGCACCAGCGATTGTTCCGGCAAGCTGGACAGTAACCTGGGAAAATCCGGAGCGCTCAAACGGCTGCCCAGTGCCAGTACACCACGATGCAGATGAAAACCGGCGATCGCATCAATCGTCTCGGCATTGGCGACATAGGTGGGCACATCCTGCGGCCAATCCGCCAACAGAGGAGCCAGCCCGGCCATTTTGTTTTCCAACACCAACAAGGCTTCAGCCCGAATGCCCCTGCCCGCCCGATGGGCCGCCAGCAACATGCGCAACACCACGGTGCCTTCGGCAATAAAGCGGCTCTGACGCCCAATCAAATCACGTTCGCGGATGTTGAGAAAATCTGCAATTCGCGCATCAGTGGCATCCGCTATACGAATAATGCTTGTCATGGTTTTGAAAATCTATCCTGCCAAAAGAGCCGTTTTCAACAGTCTCACTGTCATTGCGACGCATCAAGGTGGTGTAAGTGCATAGCAAAATCCCAATGTAAAGCCTCAAAAGCCCAATTCGAAAACGTGCATTTAAAAGAAATAAAATTTTTACGGAATTTTAGCAGAAAAGAACAATACTTTCCTCGTATTCTTCATGATGAACGATACTGGCCTGACTGAAAATAAATGAAATCACACCCTTGATCGGAATCATCACATCCACAGGATGAGTTGTAACTGCATCCTCTGCTTAAGATAGTCAAAATACAATATTTATATATTTTAGTTTAACTATCCTTTTAAAATCAGAGACCGGTTGAATTTTTCAGTCAAGCTCCCATCAAGTTGAGAATTGGAGAAACTCCGTGCGTCGTTTCACGATAAAGACAGCGCTCACATGCGCACTTTCGATCATCACTGCCGGTATTATCATTCTGTCAGCAATGTCGTTTTATGGTATCTCGGCGGTCTATTCCGATCTCGAAGATATTGGCGGGCCGCTGACCAAGCGTCAGGCCATGGCGGGTGCTGTCAAAACAGAGTTTATTGGTCTGCGTTTGGCTGTTGCCAAGGTGTCGATTGCCAAGGCCGATCCAGAGGCCGTTCGCAAAGCGCTTGTGGGGGAAAAAGCCCAGGCAGATAAGCTTGCAAGCATGATCGCAGAGTATCAGAGCCTTGCCCGGACAGGAAAAGGCAAGACCCTCATCGACAAGATTTCGACCTCCGTTGCGGCCTATGTGGATGTGAGCAACACGTTGGCCACCTTGTGGATTGCAGGCAAATACGACGAAGCACAGGTTCTTTCCGACAACAAGATTCCATCCACTGCCGCTGCCGCCGCAGAGAGTGTTGATGACCTGCTGAAATACATTGATACCCGTATCAATGAGACTGTGGCTGCCAGCGCCGCCACCAAAAACCAGATCACGGTGTTGATGATGATCACATCGGGCTTAAGCATCCTGTTTGCCATCGCGGGCATGTGGTATGTCATTTTCGGCGTTGCCAACCCCATTGGCAAGCTGGCAGATGCCATGCGCCGCCTGGCAGGAGGGGACTTGCAAAGTCAGGTTCCGTTTGCGGATCGCAAGGATGAGCTTGGCAATATGGCCGTCGCCGTCGAGGTTTTCCGCCATGCCGGGCTTGAAAACAAGCGGCTTGAGGCTGAGGCCATGGAAGCCCGCCGCCTGCAGGAACAAACAACAGAGGCAGGCAGCCGTCGCGCTGCCGAGGAAGCCCAGAAGCTTCGCTTTGCCACCCAAACCCTCGGCGAAGGCCTGCAACGTTTGGCCGCTGGCGATCTGTCCATGACCATTTCCCAGCCGTTCGCTGAGGAATATGACAGCCTGCGCAATGACTTCAACTCATCGATCCAGCAGCTTGGCCAGACCATCAGCCTGATCCGCAGCATTGTGCAGGCCATGGACAGCGGCACACGCGAAATTGCCGATGGAGCCAATGATCTGTCGCGCCGCACAGAACAACAGGCGGCATCGTTGGAAGAAACCGCCGCCGCGTTGGATCAGATCACCAGCAATGTGTCCAATGCCGCCCAGCGCACCAATGAAGCCCGCACGGTGGCGCAAAGTGCCAATGAAAATGCTGCCGCATCCGCTGGCGTTGTCACCAATGCCGAAAATGCCATGCGCCGCATTGAAGAAAGTTCGCAGCAGATTTCCAACATCATTGGCGTGATTGACGAAATCGCCTTCCAGACCAATCTTCTGGCGCTGAACGCGGGCGTGGAAGCAGCCCGTGCTGGCGAAGCGGGCAAGGGCTTTGCCGTTGTCGCTCAGGAGGTACGTGAACTGGCCCAGCGCTCAGCCAATGCTGCCAAGGAAATCAAGGGTCTGATCCACAACTCCTCGCAAGAGGTGGACGGCGGTGTGAAGCTGGTGCGGGAAACTGGCGTGGCACTGAACGCCATTGGTGGGCAGGTTGCCCAGATCAACCAGTTGATGAGCGAAATTGCCACATCATCGCGTGAGCCGTCGACGGGCCTGTCCGAAGTCAATTCGGCCATGAATGAAATGGACCAGACCACCCAGCAAAACGCTGCCATGGTGGAACAATCCACCGCTGCCGCCAGCAACCTTGCGCAAGAAGCAGAGCGCCTGCGCGATCTGGTCAATCGCTTCAAGCTCAACACCGATCGGGAATGGAACAATCGCTCAGACGGCGCACGTTACGCAGCTTGAGTGGTTCCGCATCGTCAAAAAGCCCCGTGGTGTCACAACGCCACGGGGCTTTGTTGTGTTGAATGGGTTTATTGACCCACGGTCACATCCGTCACGAGGCGGCCAACGCTGAGATCAAACACATAGGCTTTGTTCTGCCCATCTGCCGTGGTGCCATAAAACAGGATCTGCGTGCCCGACAGCGCAGTTGAGGTGACCTTGAAACCAGCCGGAAGACGCACTGTGGCAGCGCGCGGTTGATCGGATGGAATGGAAAAGGCTTCCGTTTGCGCCTTTTCTGGTGTTGGACTATGGCGGACCTTATAGACAACCGCCGCCAACACCGCCATAAGGCTGACAAACATGACGCCCGCCGAGACGATTTGCAAACGCACCATCTTGCGGCGAACTTTTTCGAGCACCGGATCGAGCGGCTTTTCGTCCTGTTCGTCGGTTTCGAAATTGCTCATGAACCTTAAACCTCTTCCTTCTGGGGCAATTCTGTTGCCTCGCTGGGCACTCGGCTCTACCTTTGGGCCGAAATTCAGGATTGCGCGATGAAAGACCCCTTTAAACAAGCAGACGCGGCAAGGAAAGAGCTGATTGCCAATGAAGATGCCCAAGGGCGTCTGGATGCATGGCTGACCACCGAGCTTGGCGGGGAATTTTCGCGCAATCGCATTAAGGCCCTGATCGAGCAAGGGGCCATTGCCATCAACGGCGCTGTCGTCACCGAGCCAAAGCGCAAGATCAAGCCCGGCGATGTGGTGGTAATCGATATGCCCGAACCGGAAGACCCGGAACCCAAGGGCGAAGATATTCCGCTGGACGTTCTCTATGAAGATAACGACCTGATTGTGCTGTCAAAGCCCGCCGGATTGGTGGTGCATCCAGGCGCTGGCAATTGGACCGGCACGCTGGTCAATGCGCTGATCCACCATTGCGGCGACAGCCTCTCGGGCATTGGCGGCGTCAAGCGCCCCGGCATTGTGCATCGGCTGGACAAGGAAACCTCCGGCGTCATGGTGGTGGCCAAAAACGATATTGCTCACCGGCATCTTGCCGATCAATTTGCCGACCATGGCCGCAGTGGACCGCTGGAGCGCGCCTATCAGGCCATCGTCTGGGGGCGGCCCAAGGGTC
>CAJYRE010000520.1 GCA_913776675.1 Rhizobiaceae bacterium | reverse complement strand
AATCGCCGCTTTGATTGTCGTTTGGGAGGCGTTTTTAGCGTGGCGGAATGGAATAGGTGGCTGTGGCCTGAGCAACAGGACTATGTGTTTCGCCAGCGTGAATCAATGCATCCACCACGGCCAATCGTTTGCCGAGTTTGAGAATGCGGCAATCACAGAACAGCGGTTCAGGCTTTGGCAGACGCAGGAAGTTGATATTGAGATTGGTCGTGACGACCATGGGCAGGGGGCCAATTTGCGCTAGAATTGTTACCCAGCAGCCCACATCGGCCAACGTGAAAAGGGTGGGGCCTGAAACTGTTCCACCGGGCCGCAGATGCCGTGTTTGCGGATCAAGTCGCATGGTGGCCGTTCCGTGGCCAATCGTCGTAACAGTGAAGTGTTTTCCTTCGGCGTCAAGTTGAGGGAAGTGGGTTTCCAGAAAATCGGCAATAGCCTCGAGATTCATGGCTGGTTGATCACCCATTAAACGTCCCCTTTTCTTGAGTTCTTCCAAACCAAGCATATGGCTCGAAACTCTGTTTTCAAGACATCTTTCTGCACTTTTAGAGGGTAATGGCGTGTTGCTTGTCCTTTTTATGGTCTTTGCTGCCGCGGTTGATGCGCGGGGTGTATGTATGCGCATTTTTGCATGGGTTGTAACGGGATTGTGATCGGGCTTTTCCATGAATTTTTGCAGAAAAAGGCTCGATTTCTCACCTTTTTGCATCACTGGGGAGATGGCATCGGTTTTTGGCAATCTGGCGGAAAGCGATTGTAACCATTCAGCTTTTTCATTTGAATATGCTAAAATGACTAAAAACAAAAATAGAACAAAAAAGATACAAAATAGCAATTTTTGTGTGATGTGTGATTTGTGTCACTTTTGTGGCCTTCATAAGTTTTTGTGAACGTAATGCTAGGTAGCGCTATCATAAAACGCATGGCTACGTTGAGAATGTGAATTTCCTTCTGTTTTGGTAGAGGATGAGAGGCGGTCCAATCTTAACCAATGGTTGTAGTCATGAAAAAAATTCAAGACAGTGCATCAGGTGATGAGGGTTATGCCCTCAATATTGTTTTTTTAGAACTTCGTGATATAGTGAGTGACTATAAAGCTGTAAACACATCAGCCTCGAGAGGCGGGAACCGACTCTTGCCTGATGCTATACATTGACGTGCGTGATGATCCTCAGCAATCGGTTCCAATTGATCCAGGAGGAAATGATTATGGATCACGATCGATACAGCAATGCGTTCTTGAGAGACATTCTTCAGCGGACACATACGGTTGCACTTGTGGGGGTCTCTGCGCGGGATGATCGCCCGAGTCATTGGGTGATGGGTTTTCTCTTAGGCAAGGGATTTGCGGTCTATCCGGTCAATCCGCTCATTGCCGGGCAGAAAATTCTGGGCCATACCGTTTATGCGTCGCTTGCCGAGATTTCTGCACCGATTGATCTGGTGGATGTTTTCCGCAAATCTGAAGCGCTTTCAGGCATTGTGGACGACGTTCTGGCGCTTCCCGTGCTGCCAAAAGCCATCTGGTGTCAGCTTGGCGTTCGGGATGATGACGCCGCAGCCCGTGCGGAAGCGGCAGGCATTGATGTTGTCATGAATCGTGCTTTGGTGGCGGAATATTCGTTGGTGTATGAGGCAACGCATCCTGCCCACATCCATCATAGCCACACAGCATAACAGTGTGGTTGGCTGGAAATAGCTCTGTTACAGAGAATAGTGTGGCACAAAGCGCGTCCAGTTATCATCCAGATTGCTCAGAGGCTGGCAGTTCAGCACCGGGCATTGAAGATTGTCACGGGTGGGAACGGTTGCCCGTTCAGCATACTGATCATAATCACAGGACTGGCTGTTGCGCACGTAGCGATCATAAAGCGTCATGCCACTGACACGCTTGGACGCATGTCGAAAAATAGCGGCCCCTTGTTCGCGCAGAATTTGCTGTGCTTGCGCACAGTCCAGCGATGTTGAATTGTATCGCTGAATGGCAAGTGCGCTGCCGCTCACCAGCACGATGCTCAGACAAACGGTCGCTCCCAAAATCGTTCTCATCCCATGTCTCCTTACCTGTGCGCGATGTGTGCGGCATTGCCAGCATTCTTGGCTGTGCCTATATATCTGGCACACGTCAGACAATATTCAATATCGCGTGACGGGTCAGTTCCGCTCTCCCTCCCGATGTTGCAGAAAAGTGAGGAGGGCAGGACCATGCAGCATGATGACTATGAGCGAGATTACCTCAAAGATATTCTCAGCCGTGTCCGGGTGATTGCTCTTACGGGTGCATCGCCCAATGCTGAGCGGCCAAGTTATGGCGTCATGGGCTTCTTGATGGCGCGCGGCTACACCGTCATTCCGGTCAATCCCGGTCAGGCTGGCAAGACAATCCATGGTCAGACCGTCTATGCGCGTCTTGCGGATATTCCCGTGCCTGTCGATATGGTTGATGTGTTCCGGGCCAGCGAATATCTGAACGGTGTTGTGGAGGAGGTGCTGGCCATGAACCCGCGTCCGTCGGTGATCTGGGCGCAATTGGGCGTGCGCGACGATGCCGCGGCAGCCAAGGCGGAAGCGTCTGGCGTGCAGATGGTGATGAACCGGTGTCCTGCTATTGAATATCCCCGTTTGTTCAGTGCGGCGTGAGGGGCTTTCAAAACGGCCTCGCTTTGTCATAGATTGCTGCGAATTTTTTAGACAGAAGGCCATCGGATGCCTGTCGATTTTCAGGGAGGAAAATCATGTCCAACAATCACCCCGGTTTTGCACCGGCATGGCTGGCACGCGTTGCAAA
>CAJYRE010000519.1 GCA_913776675.1 Rhizobiaceae bacterium | reverse complement strand
TGGCAATAAACTGATCGATATGTCCAAGGCGGTCAAACTGGATGTGGATGGATTTCGCAATACCATCAAGACCGACATTAACAAGCGCGCTGGTGAAGAGCTTGTCTCGGAGGTGCTGGTTGAACAGTTGGATTATTTGGGCAAGGAAGAAGCCCGTGATGGTGGCGGAAAACCAAAGCTGAAAGCTCCGGTGAAAATTGTCGAAGGGCAGCCTGTTACCGTCGGCGAAGGCCAAGGTGCCGAACACTAAAATATTTACCTGAGAAAAGTGTGTGGCGGTTTTCCGGCCGCAAATGCTCTAAAGTCCGTCGCAGTGAATAGGATTCACTGCGACGGACTTTACCTTATTGTGTCGCATGAACGCTATCGCTTTATTGGGGACAATAAAACGCGACATGCCGTAAGGCGCGTCTTGATGCCTTCGACATGTAAAGAGAGAACAGAGGCCATTTGCGCGGCTCTTCGTCTTGCGCAGTGGAGCGGGTTTGGATCGTGCTGCAAGGTTAACTTTGCAATAACACGCACGACACAATTCTAATTTGTGGCTTAAAGCCGATTTTATCCTTGAGTGATACGCTCCATCCAGTTTCAATCTGGTTGTTCAAGGTATATGAATAGGCTCGCTCAAAACTCAGTTGCCGAATTCGATGGCGATGAACAGATCAATACGGCCCGCCTTATCCATCGGGTCAGGAGGGATCTGGCCGGACATGTGCTGCTTCTTGGGTCATCTCATCCTCATGACGAGTTCAGTCCGATGAATCTGATTGCCGCCGCAGAGCAGATTGCTCGCAAGAAGAATATGTTCGGGATCCCGGTGTTTGATCTGTCCTGGGTGTCCGGCTTGAGCTTGATGGCGCAATATGCAGGCACAGCGGATGCCCATGCAAAAGTTTCTTTTCTGAATGCCAACAACGTCAATATCCTGCTCAAAGATTCTGAGTATTTCAACGTTCTTCAGACACATATGGTCTTGCCCGATGGGATCGGCATGGATCTGGCGGCCAAGGCGCTGTATGGCGAAGCCTTCGCGGCCAATTTGAATGGAACGGATTTTATTCCGGCCTTGCTGACCTATATGGAAACACCAAGGCGGATCGGTCTGATCGGGGCCAAGCCGGGTGTCCTGGCCGGGGCCATTGCCGGTTTTCGTAAACATGCTCCATGGCATCAGTTCATTCCTGTCGCGGATGGCTATTTCGATGAGGAAGAGCTGCCCGTCATTTTGCAGCGATTGAGCGAAGCCGAGATTGATATTCTGCTGGTGGCCATGGGCACTCCGCTTCAGGAAAAATGGATTGAAAAGCATATCAACGAAAACCATGCCCGTTTGGTGTTCGGCGTTGGTGCATTGTTTGATTTTGTATCTGGCACCATGCCGCGCGCGCCCGGCTGGATGCGCAAGATGCGCTGTGAATGGCTCTATCGTCTGGCGCTGGAGCCTGCCCGGCTTTGGCGGCGCTATGTCATTGGCATTCCCATTTTCCTTGCGCATGTATTGCGCTTCAAGCGTCGTTTGAAGCGTGAGGGGAGAGACATATCCCGTTGAGTGCGGGGACCGTCTGCCCAAGGCTGGTTTGGGTTTGTTTTATAAGCAAACCGGATTGCCTGTTGTCTGCCAAACGGTCAGGAAATTCTGTCGTCTTTGCGTTTTTTGCTTTTGATGGCCCGTTGGCGGTGCTACTGCATAATTCCTTCAATCGGTATCGATTTCAGGAGAAAATGATGCCGCAGATTGAAAGCGTTACAGCGTATTTGTGTGTTTTATAAAACCCACGGCGTTGTACAGACAGCGGAGCAATCAAGCTTTCAGCAAGGGGAATGCAGACGTGGCAACGGTGATTGACGGAAAACAGGTGGCGGCATCAGTTATTGACGCCATCAAGACAAGCTCAAACGCATTCGTAACCGAGACCGGTGGCAAGATTGGTCTGGCGGTGGTGATTGTTGGTGAAGATCCCGCCAGTCATGCCTATGTCAATTCCAAAGGCAAGATGGCCAAGGAATGCGGCTTTAATTCCATTCAGCACACCCTGCCGGAAGAAACAACGCAGCAAGAGCTGCTGGCGCTGGTGGCCAGCCTCAATGCCGATCCCGCCATTCACGGCATTCTGGTGCAATTGCCACTGCCGAAACATTTTGACTCAGATGCGATCATCCAGTCCATTCTGCCGGAAAAGGACGTTGATGGTCTGCACATTGTCAACGCTGGCAAGCTGGCCACGGGCGATCTCGAAACCGGCCTGATTTCCTGCACGCCGGCTGGCTCCATGCTGCTGGTGCGCAAAATCCATGGGGAAGATCTCTCCGGCCTCAACGCTTTGGTGATTGGCCGCTCCAACCTGTTTGGCAAGCCGATGGCGCAGCTTTTGCTCAATGCCAATGCCACCGTGACCATGGCCCATTCCCGTAGCCGCGATTTGCCAGCACTGGCCCGTCAAGCCGATATTCTGGTGGCCGCCGTTGGTCGCCCCGAAATGGTCAAGGCCGATTGGGTGAAGGACGGGGCAACCGTGAT
>CAJYRE010000518.1 GCA_913776675.1 Rhizobiaceae bacterium | reverse complement strand
AAACCCTTGCGCCGTGTAATTTGGTTCAATCTGAACTAGGCAAGCTCTAGAAGTACGCCGGTGCGAAAAAATCGCCCACGAGCTTCAGCGCAGTCTCGGGAACAAAAAGCCTACCCCTTTCCAAAGTCAGGGCTTGCTTTCGCGGCAAAAACAATCCATAGTAGTATTGCTGCGAAATATTCAGCCTAACAGGCCTAATAGGTTCGGGTTTAATTCCCGTTGCAAGCATTTGTGTTGGCATTCCTGCCTTATTCATTGCCCTTGGGGCACTGAAAGTCTATCTGTTTAAGACTAAGCAACAAAGAAAGGAAAACCAGATGAAAACACAGATGAAAAATAATGTAGACCAATATAAAGACCACTCCAATGACGTTATAAATCCTATAATGGAAATGACAGTGGATGTTGGCACAGATCTTGTGTCTGGTGTGTCCCTGCTAGGCTGAATATTTCAAATTAACCCAAAACTTTGAAGAGAGATAGCTTCTAATTTTATCTTTTTCCATTTTGACTATACTAATTTTCAGAGCTAGCTCGCCCCCTCTGCCCTGCCGGGCATCTCCACCACAGGTGGGGAGATCGGATGGGCGTAATTGCTCATTTGATGAGATAGGTCGAGGTTTCCGATATGTCGGGTAAAGATGTGGAGCGAGAGGTTTGCTCCAAGTCGATCTCCCTCCTTGTGGCGGGGTGAGTTCTGGTCGGCAACGCCGATGAAACGATCCAGTGGATCGTTTCAAAGAACGAACGCCCGGAGCCATGCGAAGGGCTATCCGGCAGGACAGAGGGGGGTGAGCGGCAGATAGAAGCGCCAGCCTTGGACACATCACATCAAGGGCGGAACTCACGTTTGACTACCTTACGCCTCCAGGTCACTGAGAAAACCCGCTGGCACCCCGATTCCACACAGACGAGATGGTGTTACGACAACACCTCTGGAGCGACCACATAGATCACTCCAGAGGGCAAAGGCCGTAACCTATCAATCAAAACTCTTCCCAACTCGCGCCACTGTTGCCACCGGCCACCATTTTCTTCGCGGGGGCCGCTTGGCGGGGAGCCGGGGCGGGTGTTGCGGGTTTGGTGCTGTAGGCTGGTTGTGGCTGGGTGCGGACGGGGGCGGCGGATGTGTGGGAGCCGGAGGTTCGGAATTGGCCGATCAGGGTTGCGAGGGTTTCCGCGCGGTCTGAGAGCTGGTGGCTGGCGGCATTCTGTTCTTCCACGCTGGCCGCATTTTGCTGTGTGCCTTGATCCAGCTGCGTGATGGCTTGACCGATTTCCTTGATCCCGATTGATTGTTCGCGGCTGGCCTCAACGATGGCTGATACGTTGCTGTCAATCTCCTGCACGCGCCCGACAATTTCCTTCAAGGCTGTGCCGGTTCGTCCCACGAGATCGACACCCGCTTTAACCTGCGCGGAGGATGTGGTGATCAAATCCTTGATTTCCTTGGCGGCCTTGGCCGAGCGCTGGGCCAGTTCGCGCACCTCCTGCGCCACAACAGCAAAGCCCTTGCCTGCCTCGCCTGCACGCGCAGCTTCAACACCGGCATTCAGGGCCAGAAGATTGGTCTGGAAAGCAATCTCGTCAATAACGCTGATAATCGAGGAAATTTCCGTGGAGGAATTTTCGATTTGGCCCATGGCAGCAACGGCCTCGGAGACAACCCGGCCGGATTCTTCTGCGGACTGGCGCGTTTGCCGCACAAGTTCGCCCGCTTCAGAGGCCCTGCGGCTGGCATCGCTGACCGTTTGGGTGATCTCCTCCAGCGCTGCGGATGTTTCTTCCAGGGCTGCGGCCTGCTGCTCTGTGCGCTTGGCGATGGCACCTGAGTTATCGAGCATTTCACGGGCGGTCAGCGCAAATTCCTTTGAGGCTCCAGCAATCTCTCCGACCACCCGATCCAGCTTGGCAACGGCACTGTTGAAATCTTTTCGGGTGCTCTCCATCGAGTGATCAAGTTCGACAAGCAGTTGCGAGGTGAGATTGCCATCGGCGAGCTGACCGATGGCGGTGCTCAACGTGCCCACCGCCTTCATGCGCCCGGTAATATCGGTTGCAAATTTCACAATGCGATAAACCACGCCACGCGATGAAAAGACGGGATTGTAAGTGGCCTGAATCCAGACCTCTTTGCCGCCTTTTCCAACACGCTTATAGGTATCACCAAAAAACTCACCGGCCCGCAAACGTCGCCAGAAGGCTTCATACTCTTCGGAGCGAACATAGGCCGGATCGCAGAACATACGATGTTTTTGCCCCAGAATTTCGCTGCGCTCATAGCCCATGGCCTTGCAAAACGCGGAATTGACCTCAAGCGCCACGCCTTCGGGGTCAAATTCGATCACCGCAACAGACCGCTCCAGGGCGCGAAGGATGTTTTCATTGTGCAGTGAGGCAATCTTGGTGGTGGTAATATCGGCTGCGATTTTGACAACGCCCACAACCTTGCCGTTTTCGACAATCGGATCATAAGAGGCTTCGATCCAGATATCATCGCCACTCTTGGTGATGCGTCGGAACTGACCACGATTGGCCTTACCTGCGGCCAGATCACGCCAGAACATGCCATATTCAGGCGTATCAACCACCGCCTTCTCGACAAACATCCGGTGATGTTTGCCGATAATTTCCTGAGCAGTATAGCCCATTGCTTTGCAGAAATTATCATTCGCGCCTTGCACGGTGCCATCTGGGCTGAACCAGACAATAGCATGGGAACGCGAAATGGCGTTGTAATGCGGCGCGGCAAGCGAATTGACAAAAGGCAAGCGAAGCATGGACCAGATCCCAAAGAGTAACGTTACCGTGATCATATGAGGGAAGCGTTAAACATCTCTTTAAGACACTTACGATTTGCCATTTCCCGTTATAAGGGCATATTTTGCAAGCGACGGGCTGGCGGATCATCTCCGCCAGTTACAGCGCCTCTCACCAAATATGGCGCACAAAGGACGCTGTAACACTTTTCATCTGCTGCATAATTTTCTCCTTAAATCGATTCCGATTTAAGGAATTATGCAGTGGGCTGTTCACGGTGCGGAGTCTGTGGCGAGTTCAAACCCTTCATCCAGCCAGCCGGTGATGCCGCCTGCCATGATTTTGACGGGGCGGTCCAGTTGGGCAAGGCGCAGGGCACCACGGGCGGCACCGTTGCAATGGGGTCCGGCGCAATAGGTGACGAAAACCGTCTCTTTCGGCCATGCTGCCATTTTGGAGCGGACGATTTTGCCGTGGGGCAGGTTGATGGCTCCCGGGATATGGCTCTTGGCAAACAAGGCGGGGCTGCGCACATCGAGCAGCACGAAATCCGCACCCTTTTCCAGTGCATCATGCACATCCCAGCAATCGGTTTCAAAGGTAAACCCGGCGGCAAAATGGGCGCGGGCGAGAGCGCTATCGGCGGGTGGAATTGCGGTGACAGATGAGGTCATGAGATATTCTCCTTTCACCCATTTTCTCGCAACAAACACGCCCGGTTTGCAATTGTCATGAATGACGATATACGTATAGATCATGACAAAACTGACTGGTCCTCTTGTTGTTGCCCTGCTCTATGATGGGCTCTGCACCTTTGAATTCGGCATCACCGCCGAGATTTTTGGCCTGTCCCGGCCAGAGATGGGTCCAAACTGGTATCGCTTTGCCAGCTGCGCCGTGGATGAAGGGCCAATGCGGGCGCATGGTGGCTTTGTGATCATGGCCGATAGCGGCCCGGAACTGATCGAACAGGCCGATCTGATTGTGGTTCCCGGCTGGAAAGGGGCCGATGCGCCCGTGCCGGAGAGCCTGTGCCAGCGGATTCGTGCTGCTCACCAGCGCGGGGCGCGGCTGGCCTCCATCTGCTCCGGGGCCTTTGTGCTGGCAGCCACCGGGCTGCTGTCGGGCGGCACCGCCACCACCCATTGGCGTTACTCTGATACATTACGGCAGGCCTATCCGGATATTACGGTGGATGATGCCTCGCTTTATCGCGCCCATAACCGCATTTATACCTCGGCTGGCAGTGCAGCGGGGATCGATCTGATGATCGATATTGTTCGGCAGGATTTTGGAGCCGTGGCGGCCAATTCCGTGGCACGTCGGCTGGTGATTCCCGCCCATCGCGGTGGCGGGCAGGCGCAATTTCTGGAACGCCCGGTGGCAATCCGAGAGGGAGCCACCATTGCGCCGCTGCTGGAAACAATCCGCACCAGCCTCAACGCCGACTGGAGCGTAGAGCGCATGGCCAAGGAATGCCGCATGGGGTTGCGCACGTTTCTAAGAAGGT
>CAJYRE010000517.1 GCA_913776675.1 Rhizobiaceae bacterium | reverse complement strand
TCGGCAAACCACCAATTGCAATTGCGCGTGCCGCCAATGCCTTTGACGGCATCAGTGCCCAATGCCTCACCAAGCGGAAATTGCAGGCCGGAATTGGTCAGGGCCGTGGTTTTGCCAGAGCCTGGTGCGCCGAAAATCACATACCACGGCAGGTCATACATATACCCAAACCGCTTTTTGGTGATCCGCTTGAGAAGGGCAATCGCTTCTTTCAGCCGGGTCTGGATTTCGCCCACCTCGGCATTGCGGCTGGCCAGTGCCTGCTGCTCAATGCTGTCCGTCAGCTCCGCATCCTGCTTGCGAGCCCGCAGCGTGGTGATGACCATATAGATCAGCCAGACAGCCACAACCGCCACAATGGCCCAGATGCGCGCCATCGGCGTGGCAAAAGGCTTGAAATCGCCAAACGCCAGTAGATAGCCATAGAACCAAATGACCACACAAATGGCGATGACCCAGATGATGGAAATGAAGCGCCTGCCGATGATACCGGCATAGCTATCCACATAGGAGCGGATGGAATAAAAATAGCTGAGAGGATTGATCATGGCTTGCCTCCCTGCTGCTCTGGCTTGGCTTTCTGCTCATCCACCTGTATCGGGGGCGAGAAAATGCCGGCATCAGTGAGCCGTTCATCCGGATTGGTCAAAACCAGAATTTCGGTTCTACGGTTCATTTCACGGCCTTCTGCTGTGGCATTATCGGCAATCGGATCACTATCGGCGCGTCCTTCGGTCAAAATGGCATCAGATCCGGCATAGGCTGCAAGAATATCGCCCACGGCCTTGGCGCGCGCCTCGGACAGATGCCAGTTGGAGGGGAATTGCACGGTTTTGATCGGCACATTGTCGGTATAGCCAATCACCACAGCGCGGAATTTTTCGGCAGCCAAAGCGCCACCAATCCGCTGGAGCAAATCCTTGAACTTGCTGCTGACCTCGGCGCTACCGGTATCAAACAGCCCGGAGTTGTTGATGCGAATGCGCAAACGGCCATTGGCATCGGAGAGGCTGACGAGCTTCTTCTCGACTTCCGGCTGAAGGAAGGTCATCAGATTTTGCAACCGACTGGGCTGCGGCGGAGCCTCGACTTTAACCGGCGGTTCCGGTGGTGTCTCCACTTTCTCTTGTGGCTTGATGGGCGGTTCCGGCGGCGGCGGAGCCTTGATCAACACGCTGGGTGTTTCGCGTGGCTCAAGAGAGGCCAGCCGCTGAAATGTCTTGTCAGAGCTATCGTTGAGGATCAGCGTGAAAAACAGATACCCAAGGCCAAAGGCCAGCGCCAGAATGGACAGAAGTGTCCAAAGTGCTGCCATGGTCTGCAAGGGTGTGTGGCGCGCATTCACGCCCTGCCAATGGGGCGAAAGCTCGCGCTCGAACACACCATATTGGCCAAGCAGGGTTTTGTAGAGGCTGTCACGGATGCGCGCCAATTCCAGCGCGCCGCGCGCAGACACACGGGTGCGTCCTTCAAACGCCAGCGACAGGCTAAGGTAAATCAGCAGCAGCAGATCCTTGTTGGCACCGGGCGATTGATGAAAGTGATCGAGAATATCAAACACCCGATCGCCGCCGGTGACATCATTGTGGAAGGTCGAGACAAGGCCGGAACGCGCCCAGCCTGCCCCCACACCCCAGGGCTTGGACAGCACCACATCATCAATGGTGGCACACACCACATAATGGGCAGCGCGCGCCCGCTCCGGGCTGATGCGCGCACCAGCCAGATCACGCTCATAGCGGTTGACGGCTTCGATACAGACTCGCCGCAGTTCATTGATGTCGGGCTGTTCGTTCAGATAGCGCAGAGCATGGGCGAGATTGATCAGGCTTGCTGCCGAGCGCACCAGCACCGGCACCTCATTGCTGCCAAAGCGGAAATGGTCGATGAGATGGTTGACCGACACACCACCGCCCTGCTGGGTTGCCCCGTCCTGCGGGTCCACCACGCTGTCGAGCAGGTCCGAGATTTTCTTGGCCGTTGCGTCCTGGAGTTTTTTCTCCTCTGTGACCTCGACAACGGTTGGCATATCCTGCCACTGGGAAGGCCGATCTTCGCTCATTCTCTCAAGGCCCATAGTTCCATCTCAAGACCGGGGAATTCCCCGGCGAGATGCAGCGCAATTGCGCCTGATGTTTCCAACTGTTTCCAAAGCGGCACTTTTGTGTCGAGTTCGAAATAGATCGTACCCGCACGGTAAGGGAGCTGACGCGGCAGAACCGGCAGCGGCCGCACGGGAATGCCGGGCAGAGCCACATTGACCAGCTCGGCAATTTTCTCGACCGGACCGACCTTGATTTGCGCGGGCAATTTGCGGCGTACCTCTTCGGCCGACATATCGGCGCGAATGGCCAGCACAAAGCCTGCATCTTTCAAAAGGCTGCGATCATTCAGCGTGCCCACCCGCACACCATGACGGCGCTCGACCAGCTCAACCGCCACCGCCGCCTGTTCCAGAACAGACGAGAGTGATGTGCGCAGATCATCAAACACCGCCGCAAACGTGGCCTTCAGATCATCATGGCGATAGGCCGGAAAATCTGTGGCCCGCTTGCTGTCCATGGTGAAGGTGGCAAGCTCACCGGCAAGCTGAATGCAGTTCTCATAGAAAACCATGGGATGGATGCGCGTGGCATTGGCCAGCATATGCTTGAGCATCGGATCGGCGCGGTTGAGAATTTGCAGCAGGAAATAATCGCCCACTTCCGCTGTGCCGCGAATGGTGGGATCACCAATCCGCTCGGCAATCGCCGTTGCCCGGTGGCGCACAATGCCCAGCAATTCCGTCATCAACTCATTCAGCCGCGCGGCAGCGGCACAGCTTAAGCTGGGCGGGATAAAATCAGGATCCAGAACCACCGCCCGGTCGGAGCGCACCTCAATCACCCGTGCAAGGCCAATCAGTTCATAGCCTGCCAAATCATCGCCGGTTTTCAGGAATTTGAGGTTGAGGCGCGCAACATCAATGGGAGCGACAAAATCGGTCTCGACATTGGCATCCGGCGCTTCATAGGGCGATGCCACCACGCGCACGCTGTTGAGCATGGCCGTGCCTTGGGCTGCCATATCGGCCTTGCCGGGCTGGCGGGCGGGGAGAGCCAGATAGATGATGGCGTTGCGGACATTTTCATCCAGATCAAGGGCGGGCGGCAGATCGGCATCTTCCGGCGCGTCAAACGGTGTGCCATCGGGTAGCAGACCAC
>CAJYRE010000516.1 GCA_913776675.1 Rhizobiaceae bacterium | reverse complement strand
AAGAAGCATTTGGATAGCAGACACCTCACATGGTGGTGAGAGCTGCTTTAAACGACGACATCTTCTGTCTTGTTGCAAGAGGTTCTTGGCAATTTTGCGCACTGATCGAGAAATTCTATGATAATCCGGCCATATTGTTCGGGGGTAACATAATCTTCCGGGGCATGCTCGACTATTTCTGGTGGTACTTGCTTGTCTGGCCAGTTGAGAATGGTCTTGACCCATGCATCCACATCGTCTGCAGGCAGCAGGCAGGCGTTGTTTCCCGCCACTTCCCGATGCGCTGGTATATCCGACACAATAACGCGCACACCCAGCTTTTTTGCCTCCACAATCGGCAGGCCAAAACCCTCGTTCAAGGATGGCATCAACAGCGCAACAGCCCTTTCCATCAGGTGGCGCAGCGCCGGGCTGGACAGGCCGGAAACGGGATGAATATGGCTGCGGGTTATGTCGCATTTATCAAATTTATCAAGGATTTCCGCACCACTCCAGCCGACGGAGCCAACAATGACCAGATGCGGCGCAGAAGTGCCCAATTGCTCCACGAGTTTGCGCCACACATCCAACAGCAGCAGGTGGTTCTTGCGCGGCTCGATACTGCCGCACACCACAAAGTAACGCACAGAATCAAGCTGTGATACCCAGGAAGACACGCTGGTAAAAGCCTCCGCCACAGGCAATGACTGCGCAAGGGTTGGCAAAGGGGTGGCACGGTAATGGGTGATTGCGTCCGATACCGTCTGTTTGACATAATCGGTGGTGACAATCAGCGCTTTTGCAAAGCGGGCCGTGGTTTTGATCATCCGCCGATGATGCCGCACCGAAGAGGGCGCAACATGGGTGGGCATATCCAGCGGAATCACATCATGCAGCATGAAAACCGGCGTGACATCCGGCCGTTTGCGCAGCCAGCCCATGAGAATCGGTGCCGCCAGCAAAATCTGGCCGATGTTGACATAAACGGCCCCTTTCGGCAGCGTTCTGGTGGCCGAGCGCCCGAATGAAAAGCCCGTGGCTCGGATCAGCCGGATCATGCGGGCTGCACGCTCCCGAAGGGAGAGGGGCTTGCCATTGCTCAGGCGAATGTCGAGATTGCCGTTGAGGCGCTTGGCAAGGGCCGAAAGGCGTGTGTCCGTCTCAACCGTTTGATTTTCAGCCCAGATGGCTTCCAGCTCACGCAGACCACTTCGAATGGTTTGCGCATCAAAAACCCGTGTGCCCCAGGCCGTTGGCAACACACCAAACACGGGCCGATCCTTGGCTGAAAAAATCTGATTGGCCAGAACGAGTTCAACACGATCAATCCCACGCGGCGTCCGGCTGAGTGGTCCCCAGAAGAGTCGTGTCATATCGTAAGCAATGGGGGCTCGCAGCGGCGTGGCTCCTGTTCTTGCGGTCGCCGTCGTCTTGACACTCTCGTGCGACTTTGGCAAGTGGGATAAGAGTTCTATGGCGTGCATAACGCATATGCAGGAAAGTATTGTATGAAAGCCTCTCCTGACGGTCGGACGATCATGATCGACGGCTTCAATCTCGGCCTGCCGCACGGAACTGGTGTTGCAACCTATGCCAGAAATCTGAGTTATGAGTGTCATAATCTTGGTCTCACCACAGACATTCTCTATGGAATGATCCCCGCCAATCGAAATCGATCAAAATTGATCACTGAAATCTCGTTTTTCGATACAGAAATGCCCAATTCCCGATTGGCCAGCACCATTCGGACGGCGCTTCGGCTGGTTCCCAATCTTGGTGGATATAAGCCGTTCGAAGTGCCGATTTCCGGTGAGGTTATTACCCGTCCTCTGGCATCGCGCCTGCCTTATTATGACAAGATCTACAATGTCAGCGATCTTTATGGCGCGGCTGAATATCAGCATGCCATCACCGGGCGGTTTCAAAACGTGCGCAATCCCGGTGGCGTCAACATTATGCACTGGACCTATCCGCTGCCGCTGCGTTTGAGTGGTGCCCGCAATATCTACACGCTGCATGATCTGGTGCCGCTGCGGCTGCCCTATACCACGCTGGACCGGAAGGGGGCTTATCTGAAACTGGTCAAGCAATGCGTGCGCGAAGGTGATCGTATTGTCACGGTTTCAGAAGCATCGCGTGATGATATTATTCGGATGCTGGATTGCCCGCCAGACAATGTTGTCAACACCTATCAATCCGTTGCCTTCCCGGACCATCTTCTCCATATGCACGAAGATGAAGTGCGTTCCAAGGTCGAGGGCATTTTTGGCCTCAAGCATAAGGAATATTTCCTGTTTTTCGGTGCGATTGAGCCGAAGAAAAATGTCGGCAGCCTGATTGAGGCCTTCCTGAGTTCCGGCGTGAAGGCGCAGCTTGCGATTGTTGGGCCAACGGGGTGGAAATCCCAGCAGGAATTGCGATTCTTCAACACGATCTCGGCGAGTACCGCAAAATCCAAATCATCTGCAACCGCCCCTGACAGCAAGCTCTTCCGGTTTGAATTTGTGCCGCTCGGGTTGCTGGTTGCTTTGATCAAAGGGGCAAAGGCAACCGTGTTTCCCTCTCTCAGTGAAGGGTTCGGCCTGCCAGTGCTGGAAAGCATGCTGCTGGGCACGCCGGTGATTACCTCGAATGTTGGGGCCACAGCCGAGGTGGCGGGTGATGCCGCCCTGCTGGTTGATCCGTATGATACGCGTGATATTGCTGCGGCCATTCAAAAGCTTGATCAGGATGCCGAGCTGCGTGAAAAGCTCAGTGTGCTTGGTCAGGAGCGGGCAAAATTTTTCTCGCCGGAACGCTACCGCGAGCGGTTGCAAAAGCTCTATGACGGGCTGATGCCATGATGCCCGGCGTATCAGGCGTGTCATCCATAGGTGCGTTTGGGTGCGGGGCAGAGGTTATACAGGCTGGCATATCTTTCGAAATCCATGCAATCATTAGGTTTCTTGAAAATCACATTGTATGCTGCTAGGAGCGGAAACAGATTTTCGTGATCTTTAACAGTGGTCTATTGGGTATAAAGTCTGGAAAGCCGTTTGCTGGAAGGATGTCCTGTTTGAATTGGGAGTGGGTTATTGTTCGTTACTCCAAAGGACGTTGAAATTGCCATTGTTGGTGCAAGCTGCCGGCTTCCAGGAGCGAAAAACCGCACTGAATTCAACAGGTTGATTTTATCGGGCATCAATTCCGTCTCATCCGGCCCCACCGGGCGCTGGAATGTGGGCAAATTGCTGCATCCCAATCCGTCCATGGCCGGGTTTTCCTATACATTTGCGGGCGGTTATCTGGACGATCTGTTCGATTTTGACCCAGCCGTGTTTGGCATGTCGCCGCGCGAGGCCATGGAGGCCGATCCGCAGCAGCGCCTTTTGCTGGAAACCGTGTATGAAGCGCTGGAAGACGCCTGGATTCCCAGAAGCAGTCTGCGCGGCGCGGATGTTGGCGTGTATGTCGGGGCCTCCAGTCTTGACCACGGCAGCATTATGGCGGCTGACCCGGCATCGATTGACCGCTATTTTATGACCGGCAACACGCTGTCGGTGATTTCCAATCGCCTGTCGCATAATTTCGATTGGC
>CAJYRE010000515.1 GCA_913776675.1 Rhizobiaceae bacterium | reverse complement strand
TCAAATTTTCCGCCCGTGCTTACCATCGCGTGTTGAAAGTGGCGCGCACGCTGGCGGATTTGGATGGTGCGGATGCGCTTGGCCGCCTGCATCTGGCCGAGGCGATTTCCTATCGCATTCCGGCAGAACGGCTAACCTCTGCAGCCTGATCTGCGTTATTTATGCCGCGACGCTCTGCTTGCCCATGACATCAAGCGGGATGGAGAATGTGGCCACGACGCCGGTGGGCGCGTAAGTGATGTCCACGGTGCCACGAACGGCGGTGACAATGCGGCGCACGAGGGTTGAGCCAAAGCCCGCAGTGTTCTCTTGTGGCGGTTTTGGCTGTGGTCCACCCTGTTCGCGCCAGCAGAGGGCGAGTTTTTGAGATTGGCTGCCATCCTCTTGCGCGATGCTTTCTTGTGTCCAACTGAGGTGGATTTCGCCTGAATCAACAGAAAGGGAGCCGTACTTTGCGGCATTGGTTCCCAGTTCATGCAGGACAAGGCTGAGAAGAATGACGGTTTGTCCGCTGACGGGGACAAGCGGCCCGTCCATACGCAATCTTTGCGTATCCATCACACCAAAGGGTTCGAGCGCTCTTGAAATGATGGTGCAGACAGTGGTTTCCTCGCCAGGTCGCAAGCCTCGCAGCAACAGGTTGGACCGGGCGAGAGCATGGAGGCGCTCTCGCAGAGCTGTGGCAAATTGCGGAACGGTCTGGGCGTGTTTTTGCGACAGGTTGATGATGGCACTCACAGTGGCAAAGACGTTCTTGAGGCGGTGGTCCAGCTCCTGCGCCATCACTTCCTGATGCTCCGCCAGCCGCTGTATTTCGGCACGGGCTGTCTTTTCCGATCGATAGGCGCGCATCATCAGTGCCGTCAGGCCAATATCTGTCGCCACCACGAAGACATAGAGTGTCATGGCAATGGCTGTGCTGACGGACATTTCAAAACTGAAATAAGGCGGGATAAAGAAATACCAGGACGCCAAACCGCCGAGAACCGCCACCATAATGCCCTGTGGAATGCCGAACACGAAGGCCACAACGACAACGGCGGGGAAAAAGGTGACGTAGGGGAAGGTGCCCAGAAGATAATCATCAACCCAGAAACGCAGTGCCAATGTGGCTGCAAACACCAATAGGGACAGAATGTAGGACAGCACCAGCTTGCCAGCCGACGGCGCATCTTGCGTCGCAACGAAAGAAGGCAGTCTGTCGTAAAAACGGCGCTGTCGCATAAAAACCCCTGAACGGCATGCTCAGCGTTACGATAGCGGAGAGCGTTTCCTTGTGCAATTCTGTTATGTCATTGAAATTATTTATTATGCCCGCATTCGCGCTTATTTTCATAATATTCTTATGAAATTCTCGCGCAAGTATATGCATGGTCGAAGACCGGCACGGAAAAAGCGTGCCGGTCTTGATCTGTTACTCGCCCAGACCGGCAAACAGCGCGGTGGAGAGATAGCGCTCGGCAAAGGATGGGATGATCACCACAATGGTCTTGCCCGCATTTTCATCGCGCTGGCCCACCTTGATCGCTGCCGTCAAAGCCGCGCCGGAGGAAATGCCAACCGGCACCCCTTCCAGCCGGGCCACGAGGCGGGCGTTCTCAAAGGCTTCGTCATTGGTCACGGTGACGATTTCATCATAGATGCCTGTATCAAGAATGGCGGGGGCAAAGCCTGCGCCAATGCCCTGAATCTTGTGCGGACCGGGATTGCCGCCAGACAGAACCGGGCTATCGGCAGGCTCAACCGCCACCACCTTCACGGATGGCTTCTTGGCCTTCAATACCTGACCCGTGCCTGTGATGGTGCCGCCGGTACCAATGCCAGAGACGAAAATATCGACCTCGCCATTGGTGTCGTTCCAGATTTCTTCGGCCGTGGTCTTGCGGTGGATTTCCGGGTTGGCCGGGTTTTCAAACTGCTGCGGAATGATGGCATCGGAAATAGTGGCCGCCAGTTCTTCGGCCTTGGCAATCGCGCCCTTCATGCCCTTGGGGCCTTCGGTCAGCACCAGTTCAGCGCCCAGCAGGGCCAGCATCTTGCGGCGCTCGATCGACATGGTTTCCGGCATGGTCAGAATCAGCCGATAGCCCTTGGCGGCGGCGGCAAAGGCCAGCGCAATGCCGGTGTTGCCGGAGGTTGGCTCCACCAGCGTCGTTTTACCGGGGGTGATTTTGCCTTGCGCTTCCAGGCTTTCAATCATCGCCACGCCGATGCGGTCCTTGACGGATGCAATCGGGTTGAAAAACTCCAGCTTGGCCAGAAGATTGGCTTTCACGCCCTTTTCCTTGGCCAGTTTGTCCAACCGCACAATGGGGGTGTCGCCAATGGTTTCGGTAATCGAGCCATAGACGCGGCCACGGCCCGGTTTCTTTGCTTCCGACATATCTGTGCCTCCAGATCAAAACTGTTTGTGCTGACAATAGGCACAAACCGTCAATGTCGCCAGAACCCTTTGTCTATCCACACGCTTCGCAAGAGAAAAATATGGACAGAAACAGCAGGTTATCAAACGTTTATTTCAAACCGTGCGGGTGGCGATATAGGCGGCGGTTCCGGCCAGAATGCTGGCGGCTGCGCGATTGAGCAGTTTCAGCATTGATGGCTGTTTCAGCAGCAAACGGGCCTTGGCCGCCAGCAGAATATAGGGGATCAACACCGCCATCAGCACGACAAAGGTGGTGCCCACCAGAATGAAGAAATCACGCACGCCAATCGCATTCAGCGGAATCAATGTGGGCACCAATGCCACGTAAAACAGCATGGTTTTGGGGTTGCCGAGCGTCACGAACAGGCCCGACAGAAAGGATGACAACAGCCCGGATGCCTTGCGCGCTTCAACATCCAGCGGCAAAAGACCTGCGGTCCAAAGCTTCCAGGCGATATAGGCAAGGTAAAGCGTGCCTGCGAATTTGATGATCAGAAACGGCGTCACAAACGTCTGCGCCACATAGG
>CAJYRE010000514.1 GCA_913776675.1 Rhizobiaceae bacterium | reverse complement strand
TCCTCGGTACAGCCACCACCGATAATGAGGGACGCGCGATTTTCGCGCCCGGCCTGATCCGGGCCGGTGCGGCCATGGCCCCTGCCGTGCTGACCGCAGAACAACCCGGCAAGGATTATGTGTTTCTGGATATGACCCGCGCAGGCTTTGATCTGTCGGATCGTGGTGTGACCGGCAGGCCCGCCCCCGGAGCCATTGATATTTTCGCATGGACCGAGCGCGGCATTTATCGCCCCGGAGAAACAGTCCATGTGGGCGCACTGGCGCGTGACATTGGCGCAGAGGCCATTGATGGCCTGCCGCTGACCTTCGTTTTCTCCCGCCCTGACGGCGTGGAATATCGCCGCATTGTCAGCACCGGAGCAGGCCTTGGCGGCCATGGCGTTGATTTGCCGCTGGACAGCAATGTCATGCGCGGCACATGGACACTGGGCATTCACGTTGACCCGAAAAAAACGGCCATTGCAGTGCAAACCTTCCTGGTGGATGACTTTTTGCCCGACCGGATCGAGTTTGACCTGAGCGCCAAAGAGAAAAGCATCAAGCCCGGAACACCGCTGTCTGTGGGCGTGGATGGCCGCTATCTCTATGGTGCCCCTGCGGAGGGATTATCCCTTGAGGGCGATGTGGTCATCAAGCCCACCCGCAGCCTGAAAGATATGCCCGGCTATGTGTTTGGCCTTGCCGATGAAGAGGCAGGAGACAATACCACCATGGCGCTGGATGGCTTACAGCCGCTGGATGCCAAGGGCCACGGCACGATTGACGTGCTGATCAATGAGCTTCCCTCCACCACCCGCTTGCTGGAAGCCGCGCTCTCGGTCCGCCTGAAAGAAGGCAGTGGCCGGGCTGTGGAGCGTCAATTGACCCTGCCGGTTCAAACCGGCCAGCCGATGATTGGCATCAAGCCGGATTTCTCAGGGGATTTGGCCGAGAATGCCACAGGCCATTTCCGTATCATTGCGCTGGATGCCAACGGCAAACCTCAGGCACAGCCGGGTGCCCATTGGAAACTGCTGCAACTGGAACGCCATTACCAATGGTATCGAGACGGCAGTTCCTGGCGCTATGAGCCAATGACCACCACCAAACAGGTGGCCAATGGTGTGGTGGACCTCAACGCCAATGGCGCAGACCTGCCTGTCACCGTCACCTATGGCCGCTATCGGCTGGAAGTGGATGGCGCAGGTGCCAATGCGCCCGCCAGCAGCATTGATTTCAACGCCGGCTGGTTTGTGGAAGCCAGCTCAAACGAAACACCCGATGCGCTGGAAATCGCGCTGGACAAGCCGGTTTATAAAATCGGTGAAACCGCCAAACTGAAAATAGCGGCCCATTATGCAGGCGAAGTTCTAATCACCATTGGCTCGGAATCGCTGATTGCAACCCAGACAGCCAGTGTGCGGGAGGGGGATAACGAGATTTCCGTTCCCGTCACCGAGAATTTTGGAGCTGGCAGCTATATCACCGCCACGCTCTATCGGCCCGGCGATGCGCAGGAAAGCCGCCTGCCTGCCCGCTCTATTGGTGTGACATGGCTGAACATTGATCCCGGTCCACGCAAACTGGCCGTAAAACTCGCCCCCGTTGCGCAAATGCAACCACGCCAGCCGTTGAGCATTCCGGTCACGGTAACCGGCGGCGGCAGTGATGCTTATGTCATGGTGGCCGCAGTCGATGTGGGCATTCTCAACCTCACCCGCTATCAGGCTCCCGATCCGGAAGGCTGGTATTTTGGCCAGCGGCGGCTGGGACTGGAAATGCGCGATCTCTATGGCCGATTGATTGATGGTTCGCTGGGCGAGACCGGTGCGCTTCGCAGTGGTGGCGACGGCGGCATGATGGCGCTCCAAGCCAGCCCGCCGAAGGAAAAGCTGGTGGCCTTCTTCTCTGGCCCCGTCAAGCTGGACCGCAATGGCAAGGCAGACATCAAATTCGATATTCCGCAATTTAACGGCACGGTACGCATCATGGCGGTTGCCTGGTCACGCACCGGCGTTGGCCATGCCAGCAGCGATGTGATTGTCCGCGATCCAGTGGTGATCACCGCATCCCTGCCGCGCTTCATGGCTCCGGGTGATCTGTCAACCCTGCGGCTTGATCTGGCCGCAACCGATGCGCCCAGCGGGGCCTACACACTGAATGTGAAGGGCAATACGGCCGTTACCGTTGCACCCAACGCGGCGCAGAAAACCCTGATGCTCATGGCAGGTGGCAAAACCAGCCTGACCGTGCCGATCACAGCCGTGGAAACCGGCAATGGCACCATCACAGTGGCATTGAGCAATGGCAATGATCTGTCGCTGTCCCAAACGCTCGATCTGCCTGTGCGTCCGGCGGCGCTGCCGGTAACAACCCGGCGCGAAATCCCGCTGGCTGCAGGACAAAGCCTGAAAATTGATGGTGATCTGCTTGCAGACAGCATTATGAGTGGCGCGTCCGTGAGCCTGTCCGTATCACGCGGCGCAAGTATCGATGTTGCCGCCCTGCTCACCAGTCTGGATCGTTATCCGTATGGCTGTGCCGAGCAAACCACCAGCCGCGCCCTGCCCTTGCTTTATTTCAATGACATGGCCGCAGTGGCTGGCATGCCCAATGATGCCGAGATCAAACGCCGGGTACAGGATGCGATTTATCGCGTGCTGTCCTATCAGGCCGCAGCCGGCAGCTTTGGGCTTTGGGCTCCCGGCTCGGAAGATCTGTGGCTGGATGCCTATGTCAGCGATTTTCTGACCCGTGCCCGCGAAAAGGGCTTTGATGTGCCCGATGCCGCCTTGGTGCAGGCATTGGATAATCTCTCCAACAAGCTGTCCTATGAAACCGACGTGGCGGCCAAGGGCAATGATATTGCCTATGCGCTCTACGTTTTGGCGCGCAACCGCAAAGCCGCCATCAGTGATCTGCGCTATTATGCCGATACCATGCTGGACCGTTTCCCCACACCGCTGGCCAAGGCGCATATTGCCGCGGCTCTGTCGCTCTATGGTGATCCGGCCCGGGCCGCCACTATCTTTGCGCAGGCAGCGAGCATGTCCGAGCAAGGAAACGTCAAGCCCGTCAGCCTCAACCGCTCCGATTATGGTTCGCAACTGCGCGATGGCGCGGCCATTCTGGCGCTGGCCGCAGAAGCCCGCCCCGTGCCTGCCATCATTCCGGCTTTGAGCAAGTCGGTGGTCAGCGACTGGAAGAGCAAGGATTATACCAGCACACAAGAGCAAAGCTGGCTGCTTCTGGCCGCCCGCGCGCTCGACAAGGGTGATGAGGACATGCGTGTCACCGTGGATGGAGCCGCGCAAACCGGGGCCTATCGGGCCCGCATCGAAGGAGATGCGCTGGAAAAACAGCCCGTCACCGTGCAAAACACCATGCAGGAACCACTGATGGCCACCGTGACCACGGTTGCCGCACCACGCTATCCGCTGCCTGCGGCAAAGTCCGGCTTCACCATTGAGCGCAGCTACTATGATCTGGCGGGCAATCCCGTGAATATCAGTGAGGCCACGCAAAATGAACGCTATGTGGTGGTGCTGAAAGTGACACAGGACGATGCCATTCCCACCCAATTGCTGGTGACTGATCTTCTGCCTGCCGGGTTGGAGATTGATAATCCGTCGCTGGTGGGCAGTGCAGACCTCGCCAATTTCGATTGGATTGGAGATACACAAGCCGCCCATCTGGAGTTCCGCAACGATCGTTTCGTGGCAGCGCTCGACAGCAGCAATCAGCAAAGTGATGAGATGGTGCTGGCCTATGTGGTGCGGGCCGTCACGCCCGGTGTTTACGATCATCCTGCCGCGACGGTGGAAGATATGTATCGTCCGCAGCGCTATGCCCGCACCGCCGTTGGCCGCATGGAGGTGAAGACCAATCCGTGATGCGAGGAGGTCTGCTTTCTCCCTGGCTCAGACACAGGCCTGTTCGCCACATCAGCGGACTTGCTGTGGCGCTCTGTGTGGTGATCGGGATGGGCCTGTTCGCGCTGGATTGGCTGGATCGGCGCTTTCCACCGCCGCTGGATAACATCAGCCCGAATTCTGCTGAAATGCAGGATGCGGATGGGCAATTGCTGCGCGCTTTCACCACGCCGGAAGGGCGCTGGCGGCTGACAACCACGGCCAATGATGTCGATCCGCTGATGGTGCAGATGTTGATTGCCTATGAGGACCGCAGATTCTATAGCCACGGCGGCGTTGATCCGCTTTCTCTTGGTCGTGCTGCGTTTCAATTGCTCACCCATGGCCGGATTGTGTCAGGCGCATCCACGCTCTCGATGCAGGTGGCGCGGCTGATTGAGCCGCGCAAAGCCCGCTCTTTCTCCGTCAAACTATTACAGATGGCCCGCGCCTTGCAGATCGAGCGGCGGTTGAGCAAGGCACAAATCCTTGATCTTTATCTCACCCATGCCCCTTATGGCGGCAATCTGGAAGGGGTGCGGGCCGCAAGCCTTGCCTATTTCAACAAGGAACCCAAGCATTTAAGCCCGGCAGAAGCCGCATTGCTGGTGGCGCTGCCGCAATTGCCGGAAAAGCGCAGGCCAGACCGTTTCCCCACCAATGCTACTGCCGCGCGCGAACGGGTGCTGGCCCGCATGACGGCAGCAGGTATTGTCTCGGACATTGATGCAAAAATTGCCAATGCTGCACATCTGCCCGGCAGAAGGCTGGAATTGCCGATGCTGGCCGCCAATCTGGCCGATGCCAAACGGCGCAGCCAACCGAAGCAGCCAATTTATTCCACCACAGTGCGCAAAAGCGTGCAGGCCGCCATGGAGGTTGTGGCCAGACAGGCCGCCCAACGCCTTCCGCCCAAAGTATCCGTGGCGATCATGGTGGCGGATAGCCAGACGGGGAAAATCCTCGCTCATGTTGGATCCGCAAATTATCTCGATGCGAGCCGATCCGGCTGGATCGACATGACCCGCGTGGAACGTTCACCCGGCTCCACCCTGAAGCCATTGATTTATGGCTTGGCGTTTGAACAGGGTTTGATTGCGCAGGAAACCATCATTGAAGACCGGCCAGCCGATTTCTTCGGCTATCGCCCCAAGAATTTCGATATGACCTATCAGGGCGATGTCACCGTGCGCAGTGCGCTGCAATTATCGCTGAATGTGCCTGCAGTGCGGCTGTTGAATGCCGTTGGCCCTTCAAACGCGCTCTCGCGCCTGCACAAAGCCGACATTAAAATCAAATTGCCCACTGAAGATGCACCGGGACTGGCGCTGGCGCTGGGCGGCGCTGGCACCAGCCTGAACGATCTGATGACGCTTTACACGGCACTGGCGCGTCAGGGCCGCAGCATCCGGCTGAGTGATAGCAATGAGGCTGACATCAAAGAGCCACAAGCAGCTCCCCTGTTGGACCCGGTTGCAAGCTGGAATGTTACCGATATTCTCTCTGGCGTCGCACCACCGCTGGGCAGTCCACGCGGCCGCATCGCGTATAAAACCGGAACCAGTTACGGCTATCGTGATGGCTGGTCGATTGGCTATGATGGCCGCACGGTGATTGGCGTCTGGGTGGGCCGGGCCGATAACAGCGCCGTTCCCGGCATCAGCGGATATGGCACCGCGGCTCCCATTCTGTTTGAGGCTTTTGCCCGGTCTGGTCTGCCGCAAGTGGCGCTGCCGCCCGCCCCCACCGGCGCAACGCATCCCAAACAGGCCGATTTGCCCACCGGGCTTAAACGGTTTTCGCGCGACAACAATGGGTTGATCACCATTGGCAGTGGTGAAAAAGCCCCGGTGATTGTCTATCCACCCGAGGGTTCGCATGTGGAACTGGGCAAAGGCCCAGATGGGCAATCCCTGCCGCTGGCACTGAAATTGCAGGCGGGCCGCGCGCCCTTCCGCTGGCTTGCCAATGGCCGGGCCCTGCCCGATCTGGTGCGCACCCGCACCACCAACTGGGTGCCGCAAGGCAGCGGCTATTCGACGCTGACTGTGATTGATGCCAGCGGGCGCACAGCCAGCGTGGGGATTTTTGTACAGTAGGTAAATTTACATTTGAATATCATGCTTTTCCCCGTCTTGCGCTTGACTTGACGGCCCAACCGTTTGTTTAACATCCCCAACAGAGTCTGACCCAGAAAATTGGTATTGATCGTGCGCTATTTCATCACTGGCACCGCAGGTTTCATCGGCTTTCATCTGGCCCGCCGCCTTCTTCAGGATGGGCACAGTGTCACAGGCTTTGATGGCATGACCGCCTATTATAACCTGCGCCTGAAGGAAGCCCGCAATGCCGGGCTTGCGCAATTTCCCAATTTCACCGGCGTCACCGCCATGCTGGAAGATCGCGCCGTCCTGGAAAAAGCAGTAGAACAGGCCAAGCCCGATGTGATCATTCATCTGGCAGCGCAGGCAGGCGTGCGCTACAGCCTTGAAAACCCGAAAGCCTATCTGGACTCCAACCTGATTGGCTCGTGGAATATTGTAGAAATTGCCCGGCAGATCAATATCGGCCATTTGATGCTGGCCTCGACCTCATCGATCTATGGGGCCAATCCGCAAGTGCCGTTTCGTGAAACCGACCGCGCCGATGAGCCGATGACCTTCTATGCCGCCAGCAAAAAGGGCATGGAATTGATGGCGCACAGCTATGCGCATCTCTACAAAGTGCCCACCACGGCCTTTCGCTTTTTCACGGTTTACGGGCCGTGGGGCCGCCCGGATATGGCGCTGTTCAAATTCATGAAGGCCATGCTGGCGGATCAACCCATTGAGATTTATGGCCAAGGCCAGATGAGCCGTGATTTCACTTATATTGATGATCTGGTGGAGAGCATCCTGCGGCTCTCCACTATTGCGCCGTCTGAGCAAAACCGGGTGACGACCCCGGAAGGGCTAGATACGCTGTCGCACAACGCACCGTTCCGCGTCGTCAACATTGGCGGCGGCCAACCCGTAGCGCTGATGGATTTTATTGAAACGCTGGAAAAGCTGATGGGCCAATCCGCCAAGCGGGTGATGCTGCCCATGCAGCAAGGTGATGTGCCGCGCACTTTTGCCAGCCCCGATTTGCTGGTGGCCCTCACCGGCTCAAAGCCGATGACCGGCCTTGAAGACGGGGTGAAAGCCACCGTGGAATGGTATCGGGAGCATTATCGGCAGCTTGATCTTTGATCCAGCATCTTGTCCACCAGCCTTGCTGTCTCTGCCGCTCCATTCAGTGAGACTGAAAGTTGCTGGGGAAATTGCAAGGCTTTTGCGCGGGTCACGGCTTCTGCCATCGCGGCACCATTCAGCCCCTCTTCCAAAATCACTTCAGCAAGACCAAGCGCTTGCAGTTTTTCTGCCCGCACACTTTGTTCGGTTTCACCACCTGCCGCAAACGGCACCAGCAGCGCCGGGCATTTGGCTCGCAGCAAATCGCAGACGGTGTTATAGCCCGCCTGTGAAATAGAGAGCTTTGCCTTAGGTAACAGGGCCGGAAAATCAGGCCGGAAGCGATAAAGTGTGACGCTGGACGGTGCAATCGTAGCAAAGCGATCATAAGCCGCCTGCGGCAAATTGGGACCGGTGATCAGGCACCAGCGATCCTCACCGCCCAGGAGCGTTTGCGCCTCCAGTGCCGCCTCAATCAGCGCCGCACCGACGGCACCGCCACCAGCGGAAACGACAATATCAAACTGATCTTTTGCCGGAACTGGCTCCCGTGCGGCCACCAAGCCGGTGTAGAAAATCTTGTCAGCAATTGCCTCTGCCCGCGGAAACGTCTCTTCCAACCGCACAAAATGCGGATCGCCATGCACCAGAACGCCATCAAAATGCTCCAGCACCAGATCAACCGTTTCCTGATCGCGTCCGGGTTTGCGGTTTTCCTGCAAGATGTCGCGCACCGAGCTGAACACCAACGGCTTGTGCACAGAGGCCTTGATGGCTGACAGCAGCGGCAAAAGCTCAAACCGCACTTGCCTGCGGCCAAAGGGAAAGGCCTCGATGATCACCACATCGGGCTGAATACTCTCAAAGGTTTGCAGGAAAAGTGCTGTGCGATTTTGCTCAAAGGCGGCATCCACCGCCACACCATCACTATCCACCAGACCGGAAAAACCAGTGGCTGACAACACGGCGGGCAATTGCACATGGGCAATCCCCTCGCCCGGAAAGCCTTTGACGGGTGCGCCGCCCGTGACCAGTGTGACCGCAAAACCGGCCTCCACCATCGCAGAAGCAATGCGGCTGGCGCGGGCCAGATGGCCTATGCCCAGCAGATGCTGCACATAAAACATCACTCTTCGCTGCACAGGCTGCGTCATTGGCCCAAGCTCCTGTTAAACAGCACGGTCAAATCGCGGATGCTGTTTTGATAATCAAAATCCTGCCGCACCTTTTGCTCGGCAGCCATGCCCAACTGATGGCGCAGATCAGGATGACAAATGGCCTGCTGCAAGGCCTCCGCCAGCACAGCCGGATCATCCGGCTCAACCAACAAGCCGTTTTCGCCATTCACAAATAGTTCCGAAATGCCGGACACTGTGGTGGACACGGCCATCAGGCCCTGGCTTGCCGCCTCCACCAGCACATTCGGCAGACCATCACGATCACCATCGGCAGTGATGCGACAGGCGAGCGTGAACAGATC
>CAJYRE010000513.1 GCA_913776675.1 Rhizobiaceae bacterium | reverse complement strand
GATCCCGCCCGGCACCCCGCTGCCGCAAGCCATTACAGAGAGCCGCGATCTTGGCTTCATGCTGTGGGATATTGACCATCAGGCCAAGGATCGCCCTGCCCTGTTTTTCCGCGCCGTGATGGAAAACGGTGTGGTCAAGGTGCCGCAACCGACCTCCCCGGAGATTCGCCGATGAGCATTCTGGCCTCTTTGGTCCGCGCCTATGATCGGCTGCCGGATGCACCGCCCTTTGGCTTTTCGTCGGAAAAAATCGGCTTTCTGATTTCCCTGAAGGATGATGGCACGGTTGCCCATGACCCGATTGATCTGCGCGAGGGCGAGGGCAAGAAGAAAACCGCGAGATTGCTTCCCGTTCCGGCCTCGTTCAAACGTCCGGGCGTGACACCTCGCGCATTTTTTCTCTGGGATAACACCGCCTATGTTCTTGGCGTGAGCGCCAATGAAGCCAAGGGCGTCGAGACACGGAGAGCTGCTTTCTTTGACTTGCACATGGAGTTGCTAAGAGACTCCGATGATGTTGGGCTTGTGGCATTGAGAAATTTCCTTTCAAACTGGCATCCAGATGACTTCGCCCGGCTGGGCTGGCCAGAAGAGATGAAGGATCAAAACGTCATTTTTGCTCTGGAGAGCGAAAGACGCCAACGCTTTCTGCATCAGCGCCCGGCTGCAAAGTCCATCTGGGCGAAAAAGGCAGCCGATGATGAAAAGTCACTGGCAGTTTGCTTGGTGACAGGCGAAAAAGCCCCTGTTGCGCGGTTGCATCAGGCTATTAAAGGTGTTTGGGGCGGACAGGTTGCTGGCGGATCGATTGTTTCCTTCAATCTCGACGCCTTCACCTCTTACGGCCATGAGCAAGGCGACAACGCTCCCGTCTCGGAAGCGGCCGCCTTTGCCTATACCACTGTGCTCAACCGCTTTCTGGAAAAAGGCAGCAGCCATCGTATCCAGATTGGCGATGCCTCCACCGTGTTCTGGGCAGATGCGGAGAATATCGAAGCGGTGGACATTGCTGAAAGTTGGGGGGCTTGGATGCTGGATGCCAAGCCCGATTTTACGAAAGAAGAACAAGCCGCAACAAAAGAAATTGGGATAAAGCTGGCTCGTATCAAGAAGGGTGAACAATTACTGAGTGTTGAACCTCGTTTAGAGCCAGGCATGCGCTTTTGCGTTCTCGCGCTTGCGCCTAATGCCGCCCGTCTGTCCGTCCGCTTTTTCTTTGAAGACAATTTCGGCACCCTAACGGCTAACTATGTAAAATACATGCAGGACATGGAATTTTTACCTTGGCCAACAGGGAGAGCTTTGCCATCCATATCCAGTTGTGTGCTCAGAACGGCACCAGCGCGTATTGAGCGCGGCAACAAAGTGAGCTTCGATAGAGACCACATTTCTCCGCTGCTCTCCGGCGAGTTGTTGCGCGCCATTCTGACCGGAGCCCGCTTTCCGTCAGCACTGCTATCCCATCTCATCAAGCGGATACGCTCTGACCATCTTCTCGACAGCACTCGTGTCGCGCTCGTCAAATGTTTGATTGTACGAGAAATGCGGATCGAAAAACGTTTACCCAAACGTCCCGATGGGACACCAATGGAGGAATATCTGGTGCGTTCTGACCCTGACGACCCCAATGTCGCCCGCAGGCTTGGGCGTCTCTTTGCTTTGATCGAAAGGACACAGCTTGCTGCACTCGGTGATGAAATCAATGCCACAGTGAAAGACAAGTTTATAGGAGCTGCCGCAGCCACACCGCAGCAAGTCTTTCCAACATTGATCGCAAACGCCCAGCACCATTTTAAACGATTGCGAAATGGTCACTATGGTCGCTCTGACCCGGAGTGGATCAAAGATGCACAACATGCCCGCAGAGTTGGGGCAGCACTTGAGCGCGATGTCGGCATGTTGTGGGCATCCATGAACGAATCTGTTCCGGCACAACATTCCAGCGAAGAACAAGGACTTTTCTTTGTTGGTTACTATCAGGAACGCTTTGGCGGTGGGGCCAAGACAACCGAAGGCGAAGTTATTGGCGATCAAAATGACCCAATAGAAGGCGAGGAATAAAATTATGACCGCAATTCAAAAAAGATACGAATTCGTCTTTCTGTTTGACATTATCAACGGCAACCCGAATGGCGACCCTGACAACGGCAACGCGCCGCGACAGGACATTGATACGCAGAACGGCTTGGTTACGGATGTTTGCCTTAAAAGAAAAATTCGCAACTACGTTGATCTGGTGAAAGGTGGAGAGCCTCCTTACGCAATCTACATGCAAGAAAAAGCTATTTTGAACAATCAAAACCAGCGGGCATATGAAGCGCTAGGCTTAAAATCTGAAACAAAAAAGCTGCCAAAAGAAGAAGAAAAAGCGCGAGAAATCACGAGATGGATGTGCGCCAATTTTTTCGACGTTCGCACATTTGGCGCTGTCATGACGACAGAAGTAAATTCGGGACAAGTCCGTGGACCCGTGCAGATCGGATTTTCAAAATCCATAGACCCAATCATTCCACAAGAGATTACAATTACACGCTCGTCTGTCACAAACTTGAAGGATGCTGATAAGGAACGAACAATGGGGCGCAAACACATCGTGCCTTATGGGCTGTATCGTGGCCACGGGTTCATTTCAGCTAATCTGGCAGGCGACGGAAAGAAGGGAACTGGATTTTCTCAGGAGGATCTTGATCTGCTTTTTGAAGCCTTGATCAATATGTTCGAGCACGACAGATCAGCCGCCCGCATGGAAATGAATGCACAGAAATTGATTGTGTTTGAACATGCCTCCGCCCTCGGCAATGCACCAGCGCAAAACCTTTTCAAGCTTGTGAAGGTGAAGCCAAAAGACGGCGTGAAATTTGCGAGAAGCTTTGACGATTATTCGGTGACGATCCATCGGGAAAATCTGCCCGCTGGCGTCGAGATCATCGAGAAGCTGTAAGCCATGACGGAAGCTGTTGCAGGGCCGGAAGACGAACAGGGTGAGCCTCTGCCGCTTTCGGCCTTGCAGCACGCCGTCTATTGCCTGCGGCAAGCCGCGCTGATTCATCTGGAGCGGCTCTGGGCCGAAAACCGCTTTACCGCCGAAGGTCAGGTGCTGCATGCCGTGGCCGATAAGGGCGGCAGCCGCAAGGCGCGTGGGGTGCGCCGGGCCATGGCGCTGCCGCTGTCCTGTCGTCGGCTCAATATTGCCGGCGTGGCCGATGTGGTGGAATTTCACCCCGATGGCAACGGCACAGACGTGCCCTTTCCGCTGGAATACAAGCGCGGCAAGCCCAAACTGCACCGCGCCGATGAGGTGCAGCTTTGTGCGCAGGCGCTCTGTCTTGAGGAAATGACCGGCGTCGGCGTGCCGGAAGGCGCTTTGTTTTATGCCGAAACCAAGCGGCGCGTGGTTGTGCCGTTCGATGCCGATCTGCGGCAGTTGACGGAAGAGACAATCCACGCCCTGGCCGAGGTATTGCGCACCCGCACAACCCCGCCGCCAACCGACAAGCGGCAGCGTTGCCGCGCCTGTTCGCTGCATGAGCTATGTCGGCCCGATATTGTCGCAAAGCCGGTGAAAAGCTGGCGCAGCCGCATGGTGGAAAAATTGCTGGCGGAGCCATCTGCATGAAAAAACTGCTCAATACCGTCTATATCACCACCGAAGGGGCCAGTTTACGCAAGGATGGCGAAAACCTCGTGGCCGAGGTGGACAATGTGGAGCGGGCACGGGTGCCCTTTCACATGCTGGCGTCTGTTGTGGTGTTCGGAGCCATTTATGTCTCTCCGGCGCTGATTGGGGCCTGCGCCGCCGCTGGCATTACGCTGGTGCTGCTGGAGCGAAACGGTCGCTTTCAGGCCCGGATCGAAGGCCCGGTCAGCGGCAATGTGCTGCTGCGCCGCGCACAATATAAGGCATCGGATGCCGCCGAAGAGATTGTGCGCTCCATGCTGATTGGCAAAATTGCCAACCAGCGGGCCGTGCTGATGCGCGCCTTGCGCGATTATGGCGATGACTATGCCGCCAAGCACCGCGAGGCAATTGAAACCGCAACCGAGCGGCTGGCCCGGATTATCCGCCGCGTTGAACTGTCGGATGAAAGCGTGGAACTGATGCGCGGATCAGAAGGGGAAGCGGCCAATCTGTATTTTTCCGTTTTTGATCATCTGATCCGCTCACCCGATGAAGAGCTGCGCTGGAGCGGCCGCTCACGCCGCCCGCCGCTGGACCCGATCAATGCGCTCTTATCGTTTCTCTACACGCTGCTGACCCATGATTGCCGCTCCGCCTGCGAAAGTGTTGGGCTGGACCCTGCCGTGGGTTTTCTGCACCGCGACCGACCGGGAAGGCCCAGCTTGGCGCTGGATCTGATGGAAGAATTTCGTCCGGTTCTGGCTGATCGGCTGGCGCTCTCATTGATCAACCGGCGGCAATTGCGCGCCCGCGATTTTGAAACCCGCGACGGTGGAGCCGTGTTTCTCTCCGATGACGCCCGCAAAACGGTGCTGACTGCCTGGCAGGAACGCAAAAAAGAAGAGCGCCTGCACCCCTTTCTGGACGAAAAAGCCCCGCTTGGCCTCGTGCCCTATCTGCCAGCGCACATGCTGGCCCGGCACTTGCGCGGCGATCT
>CAJYRE010000512.1 GCA_913776675.1 Rhizobiaceae bacterium | reverse complement strand
CCAACGCCGTGTTTGCCAAGCTCAAATCGCTGTCCTCCGACCGCAAGGACGAAGAAGAAGACGATCAATACTGATCTGTTTCTGAGAGCGTTTCACTGTTTCACGGATACATTAGAACACCCTAACTCTTTGTTTTCACGCATTTCCGGACGGAAAACCGCTAGGCACTTTTCTCCGGTCAATGCTCTAAACTGGCTATCAAAAAACCCCGGAGCCAATGCTGCCGGGGTTTTTGTTAAGATACTCAGGCGTCCGTCGCACTGCAATATTAAACATAACTTATAAACAAAATCAACGGTTGCCGAATATTGCAGAGCCAACTCTGACGTTTGTTGCACCAAAAGCAACGGCGATCTCATAATCGCCCGACATGCCCATGGACAGTTTCTCAACACCGCATTGTTGTGCCAATTTTGCCAAAAGCGCAAAATGCGGGCCGGGATTTTCATCAGCGGGCGGAATGCACATCAGGCCCTCAATGGACAGCCCCAGTTCCGAGCGGCACAGCTCAACAAAAGCAATGGTTTCCTGCGGCTCAATCCCTGCCTTTTGCGGCTCAAGGCCAGTGTTGACCTGCACATAAAGGCGTGGCGTTTTGCCTTGTTTGCGCATTTCCTCGGCAAGGGCTCGCGCAATCTTTTCACGATCCACCGTTTCAATCACATCGAACAATGTCACCGCATCGGCTGCCTTGTTCGATTGCAACGGGCCAATCAGATGCAGCTCAATGCCATCCGTCTCACTCTTCAAACCCGGCCATTTGCCTTGCGCTTCCTGCACCCGGTTTTCGCCAAACACACGCTGGCCTGTCGCAATCACCGGGCGAATAGCGTCTGCGTCGAATGTTTTGGACACGGCAACCAATTGCACCGACTCCGGCTTACGATTGGCCTCTTCAGCCGCATGGGCAATCTTGCTCTTTACGTCGGCCAGTCGTTCTTCAATCGTCATGCTGCACACTCGCGTTTTCCAATATCATGCTGTTTTCAGGATAATTGATCACAAAGGCAAGAGCCAGACACCTTTGCATCGACAGGAAAGACCCTTGTTGAGTGCCAAAACCTTGACGCTAGAGCCGTTTCATGATGAAGGTCCAACCCAAATACGAAGCACATACAGATTAAATCCGGACGCACATCAATGAGCACAGAACGTTATAATCCGCGCGACACAGAACCTCGCTGGCAGGAAAAATGGGCTGAGGCCAAGGTCTTTGAAACCGACAGCACAGACCCGCGTGAAAAATATTATGTGCTGGAAATGTTTCCTTATCCGTCCGGCCGCATCCATATCGGCCATGTGCGCAACTATGCGCTGGGCGATGTGGTTGCCCGCTACAAGCGCGCCCGTGGCTATAACGTTCTGCACCCCATGGGTTGGGATGCTTTCGGCATGCCAGCCGAAAACGCTGCCATGCAGAACAAGGTTCACCCGAAAGACTGGACCTATCAGAACATCGCTACCATGCGCGGCCAGCTCAAATCCATGGGTCTCTCGCTGGACTGGACCCGTGAATTCGCCACCTGCGATGTGGACTATTATCAGCAGCAGCAGCACCTGTTCATCGATATGATGGAAAAGGGGCTGGTCTATCGCAAGCAATCCAAGGTCAACTGGGATCCGATCGACAACACCGTTCTTGCCAATGAACAGGTGATCGATGGTCGCGGCTGGCGCTCAGGCGCGCTGGTAGAACAACGCGAACTGACACAATGGTTCTTCAAGATCACCGATTTTGCCCCGGACCTGCTGGATGCGCTGGACACGCTGGACCAGTGGCCGGAAAAAGTGCGCCTGATGCAGAAAAACTGGATTGGTCGCTCCGAAGGGCTGACCGTGCGGTGGGAAATTGCGGCAGGTAAAGCTCCTGAAGGTTTTTCCGAGGTTCAGGTCTATACCACCCGTCCTGATACGCTGTTTGGTGCCTCCTTCCTCGCCATTGCCGCAGACCATCCGCTGGCGAAAGCGGTATCCGAAAACAACGAAGCGGTTGCCGCTTTCTGCGACGAATGCCGCCGCGCCGGTACCTCACTGGCAGCGCTTGAAACCGCTGAAAAGAAAGGCATCGACACCGGCATCAAAGTCAAGCATCCGCTGGACCCAAGCTGGGAATTGCCCGTCTATGTCGCCAACTTCGTGCTGATGGATTATGGCACGGGAGCCATTTTCGGCTGCCCATCCGGCGACCAGCGCGATCTGGACTTTGCCCGCAAATATGATCTGCCCGTTGTGCCGGTTGTCATGCCAAAAGACGGCGATGCTGCCAGCTTTACCGTGGGTGATACTGCCTATGTGGATGACGGCGTGATGATCAACTCGCGCTTCCTGGACGGTATGAGCACCGATGAAGCCTTTGAGACTGTTGCCACCAAGCTGTGCGCTGAACAGTTGAACGGCGCGCCTGTCGGCGAGCGCAAGGTGAATTTCCGCCTGCGCGACTGGGGTATTTCCCGCCAACGCTATTGGGGTTGCCCCATTCCCGTCATCCATTGCGATGATTGCGGTGTGGTGCCCGTTCCCAAGGCTGACCTGCCGGTGCAATTGCCCGATGACGTGACCTTTGATGTGCCCGGCAATCCGCTGGATCGCCACCCCACATGGCGTCATGTGGCCTGCCCCTGCTGCGGCAAGCCTGCCCGCCGCGAAACCGACACCATGGACACATTCGTGGATTCGAGCTGGTATTACAGCCGCTTTACCGCCCCGCGCCATGCAACTCCGACAGATCCCGCCATTGCCAATCACTGGCTGCCCGTGGATCAGTATATCGGCGGTATCGAACACGCCATTCTGCACCTGCTCTACTCGCGCTTCTTCACCCGCGCCATGCGTGAAACGGGTCATGTGAATGTCAGTGAGCCGTTCAAAAGCCTGTTTACGCAGGGCATGGTGGTGCATGAAACCTACAAGCTGGACGATGGTGCAAATGGTCAGTGGGTTTCCCCAGCCGACATTCGCATTGAAGAAAAAGACGGGGTGCGCAAAGCCTATCTCTTGTCATCTGGCGCGGAAGTCACGATTGGCTCGATTGAAAAAATGTCGAAGTCCAAGAAAAATGTCGTCGATCCCGATGACATTATTGCCTCTTATGGTGCTGATACAGCCCGCTTCTTTGTGTTGTCGGACTCGCCACCGGACCGTGACGTGATCTGGTCGGAAGCCGGTGTGGAAGGGGCGCATCGTTTCGTTCAGCGCGTCTGGCGCTTGATTTCGGAAGCATCTGAAAAGCTTGAGGCCGTCGCATCCGCCCCAGCAAAGGATGGAGATGCCAAGCCCATCTCACAGGCCGCTCACAAGACCTTGCAGGCCGTTCAGGGCGATCTGGACAAGCTGGCCTTCAACAAGGCCGTGGCGCGCATTTATGAGCTGGTCAACACCCTCGCAAGCCCGCTGACCAAGGTGGCAGCCGGGGAGGTGGATGCAGCCTATACCGCAGCCGTCCGCAATGCGGTTGAAATTCTGATCCAGATTGTCGCACCCATGACACCGCATCTGGCCGAAGAATGCTGGAGCGTTCTGGGCCATTCCGGTCTTGTCGCGCAGGCTGCATGGCCTGTGTTTGATCCTGAACTGGTGGCCGAAAATGAGGTGACCATGCCGGTGCAGGTCAACGGTAAAAAACGAGCCGAATTGACAATCGCCCGCGATGCAGATCAAAATGCCGTCAGTCAGGCAGCGCTTGATCTGGAGCCCGTCAAAGTCGCTCTTCAAGGGCAGAGTCCAAAGAAAATTATCGTGGTTCCGCAGAGGATTGTGAACATTGTCATTTGATTCACGCAATAGCATCACCCGCCGTACCATGCTGCTGGGCACCATGGGTGTTTTGGGCGGATTAGCAGGCTGCCAGGTTCGCCCCCTCTACAGCGAGGCAAAGCAAACACGCCATCTTCTTGCATCCATTGCTTTTTCGGATGCCGGCGACCGCGTGGGCCAGGTTGTGCGCAACAGGCTGATCTTTCTGGCCGCAGGTGGACAGGGCGAACCGGCTCATCCAGATTATATTGTTAACCTCACCGTCAGTTCTTCGGTTGCCGAAGTTCTGCCCACCCAGTCATCCAGCTCTCTGGATGCAGGGCGTGTTGTCGTTCGGGGTGACTATATTCTGAAGAAGGCCAAAGAAGGCACAGTCTTGCGCATTGCCCACCGGCAAGCTGTGGCTCTGGTTGATTTCCCGGGTCAGGAATTTGCCAAGCTTCGCGCCATTCGTGATGCTGAAAATCGTGCAGCCAATGAACTGGCTGAGCTGATCGCTGCCGATCTCTCTGCTGTCTTGACGCGCTAATTTTAAAACACCACTGGGATCAAGGTCCCTGAGATAAACCTAGATAAAAACTGTGAAACACCATGGTATTGAAATCGGATACCATGGTGGAACTGTTTTAGAGCGCTTCACGGTTTCACAGAAACACTGAATCGCTCCTACTCTTTGGTTTGAGGCATTTCCGAACGGAAAACCGCTTCACACTTTTCTTAGGTAAATGCTCTCAGCGTCAGGTCATTTTCGTCATTCGGACACGGGGCAGATGGTCGAAATCAAATCGCACGAGTTCGACGGATTTTTGCAAAAGTCCGTACGCCACTACACACTCTTTCTCATCTATGGGCCAGATGTCGGCCTGGTGGCCGAACGCGCTGCTGCGCTGGCCAAATCCACGGGTGTACCGCTGGATGATCCGTTTTCCATTATCCGGCTCGATAGCAGCGACCTGCAAGCTGATCCCGGACGGCTTGTGGATGAAATGAACGCTCTTGGTCTGTTTGGCGGGCAAAGACTGGTCTGGATTCGTGGAATTGCCAATGAGAAAGGCGCAGTGGATGGATTGCAGCAGCTTTCCAAAGATCCGCCAGAAAATAGCATCCTGATTCTCGAAGCAGGAGATCTGAAGAAAACAGCGGCAATCCGTAAAATTGCCGAACCTGCCCGCAATATTGCAGTCATCCCCTGCTATCAGGATGATGCCCGTGCCATCAACGCTTTGATTGATTCAGAATTTGCCAGCGCCAACAAACGCATTACACCCGGTGCCCGCAGTCTTTTGAGCGAATCTCTTGGTGGAGACAGGCGGGCATCACGCAACGAAATTGCCAAATTGCTGCTGTATTGTCTGCATGATGACGTTGTTGATGAAGGCCATGTCGAAGCCATTATTGGCGACGCCAGCGCGGTTTCCACAGATGAGGCCGTGGATGCTGTGCTTTCCGGCGATGCGGATGCGCTCATTCACGCCATCCAGAAGATTTCCACCTCCAAAACCCCGATGTTTTTAGTATTGCAGGGATGCCTGCGGCAATTTCAACTGCTCGATGTCATGCGCAGTGAAATGGATGATAAAAGGCTGCAACCCGCGCAGGTGATGCAAACACTCGGACGCGGAATTCATTTCAAACGGAAACCCTTGTTTGAAAAAGCCCTGCGCAACTGGCCTTTAGCCGCCATAACACAGGAAATGCAGCGGTTGCAGGCAACCATTCTGGCCAGCCGCAGGCAGCAATCACTGGAAGATACTCTGGCACTCCACAGCCTGTTGGCTATCACCCTGCAATCCAATCGGCGAAACCGATAGAATTCTTATCATGTTACACGAAGCAGAACAGATAAAGTAGGCAGCTCAACATTGATTGAACTGCCTACGACAGCACCGTGCGCCCTATATGCGCACAAAGGTTCGCTGTAGCGCTTTATATCTGCTGCATAATTTCCTTTTTAAATCGAGTCCGATTTCATGAATTATGCAGTGCCTAGTCCTCGATGACTGGACAAGGCTAACGCGCTTCTAGAAGCCGGCAAATTTCTTCCAATTGCTCCAGAGTCTTATAGTTAATTTTTAGTTGACCGCCACTGCCCTTATGGCTGATCGACACATCAAGTCCCAAACGATCCGTAAGACTGCGCTCCAAAGCGATCGTATCAGAGTCTTTCGCCTGAGCCACACTGGCCTGGCGATTTTGTCCAACACCGCGAATATCATTTTGGGCCATACGCTCTGCATCGCGCACAGACAAGCCTTTGGCAACAATCTGACGGGCGAGAGCGGTGGGATCTGATGTGGAGACCAAAGCGCGCGCATGACCAGCCGAAAGAGACCCATCTGCCAACATATCCCGGACCGGTTCCGGCAATTTCAATAGACGCAAACTGTTGGCAACATGGCTGCGGCTCTTGCCAATAATCTCACCCAAATCATTTTGTGTATAACCGTGATCTTCAATCAACTGGTCATAACCCATAGCTTCTTCAAGCGGGTTAAGATCGGCACGCTGAACATTTTCAACGATAGCCAGCTCAAGAGCGGTTCGATCATCCACATCCCGAATGATGACCGGGATTTCAACCAAGCCCGCCAATTGGGCGGCACGCCAACGACGTTCACCAGCAATAATCTCATAACGACCAGACGCAATCGTTCGCACCACGATGGGCTGCACGATACCATGCTGACGAATTGAGCCAGCCAATTCCTGCAATACGGTTTCATCAAAATGACGGCGCGGATTGCGGGGATTGCGGGATACGAATTCAATCGGTGTCATTCTGTCCGCGGTTACGGGGGTGCGCGCTTCATCCACCGGAATCGGCTGATCCATTTCTCCGATCAACGCAGCCAAACCGCGTCCTAGACGCCGTTTTGAAATATCGTCATTCATCACGAACCTCTTTCGTCAAAATCGATCAGGCGGCTTTTCTCTGGCGCTCACGCTGGATCACTTCAGAAGCAAGCTGAAGATAGGCCTGACTTCCCGCGCACTTCAAATCGTACAAAATCGCAGGCTTGCCGTAGGACGGCGCTTCAGACACCCGCACATTGCGGGGAATCAGCGTGTGATAAACCTTCTCACCCAAATGGCTGCGCACATCACTGACGACCTGTTGGGCAAGATTGTTTCGGGAGTCAAACATTGTGAGTACAATACCCTGAATGTCCAGCGTGGGATTCAAGCTACGCCGCACTTGGCCGATGGTTTCCAGCAATTGGCTCAGTCCTTCAAGGGCAAAAAACTCGCATTGCAACGGCACAAGCACAGAATGCGCGGCAGCCATAGCATTCATTGTCAGCAAGTTAAAGGAAGGTGGGCAATCCACCAGCACATAAGAATAGGCCAAGGCTTCTTGAGAGGCCAATGCATTTTTCAATCGAAAAGCACGGTCTGCCTTTTGGGAAATTTCCATTTCCAATCCAAGAAGATCAAGGGTGGAAGGGATGATAGAAAGATTGGGAACAGCCGTTTCCACTGCCGTCTCATCCACCGTATGATCGCCAATCAGCAGGTCATAGGAGGAAAGTTTCCGATTGCGGCGCTCTATTCCTAAACCTGTACTGGCATTGCCTTGAGGATCAAGGTCGACAATCAGCACACGCTCACCAATAGCAGCCAATGCCGTTGCCAGATTAATGGCGGTTGTTGTTTTACCAACGCCGCCTTTTTGGTTCGCAATGGTTATGATCCGGTTTTTCTCGTAAGCCATGGGGTCACCTGACTGATCTTAATTTGATCGTGCGAGACCGCCAACTTCGAGGATTACGGAGTCTTTCTCGATCACGCTGGAATGTATTACCAGATCAAATGCCCAACGACCACGCGCATTATCGATTTCGGCTTGATAATCCCGGCCTTTATGCAGGAAAAACTTTGTCGCTCTGTTCCGTTCTACCCAAGGCGCTCCATAGGTGAACAAAAGATCGAGGTCTGCCAGAGCCCGAGCGGAGATGGCATCGCAGGTTTCAAGGCGATTGGAAGCCTCTTCAATTCTCAGTGGGTGAACTTTACCACGGGCTTCGGTTTCCATCAGTGCAGTGCGTAAAAAACCTGCTTTTTTGTGATTGCTCTCAACCAGATCAACCCAACCCTCTCCGTATTCACTCAGCAAAATGGCTGTGATCACTCCTGGAAAACCACCACCGCTGCCCAAATCAATCCAATGTTTTGGCTCTGGAGAAAGTTTGAACAGTTGAACGCTATCTGCGACATGGCGGTGCCAAACATGATCCCGCGTGGAATTGGCCACCAAATTCATCGTTCTGGACCACTTTTCAAATAGATCAACAAAGTGAACCAATTTTTGATGTGTTTCACGTGAAACACGCAGTCCGGTCAACGCCTCCAACAGACTCGCCGACATTGTATCAACTGGCATGACGTACCGTTTCCTTATTCAGATAAGCAATCAGAAGAGAAATAGCCGCGGGCGTCATTCCATCCAATTTCGCAGCCTGTGCCAGATTGACTGGGCGGGCCTTTTCAAGCTTCTGCTTCAATTCATTTGACAAACCAGACAACAGCGAAAAGTCAAATTCTGGGGGAATCCGGCGATCCTCGTCCCGCTTGGTTGCCGCAATATCGGCATTCTGCCTGTCCATATAAACGGCATAGGTCGCGTGAATTTCTACAGCTTCGGCAATCTTCGGATCAAGTGAGAGAAGATCAGGCCAAATCCGTGAAAGGTCAGCAAGGGACATATCCGGGTAGGCCAACAGTTCCAACGCAGACCGACGACGACCATCCTGATTGATGGAAATACCTTTTGCTTGTGCTTCGTTCGGCGTCACGACTTTTTGCTGTAAATCCGTGATCGCCTGAGACAGTGTCGCACGGTAACGTTCAAATTTGTCGGTCCGCTGAGAATCCACACAGCCAAGCTCAATGCCGAGTGGGGTCAGACGCTCATCGGCATTATCAGCCCGCAAGGACAGTCGGAACTCCGCGCGCGACGTGAACATACGATAGGGTTCAGCCACACCACGGCTTGTCAAATCATCGATCATTACGCCCATATAGGATTGCGACCGGCTGAACTCGATAGGGCTTAAGTCGCCCACAGCACGGGCAGCATTGATGCCCGCCACCAGACCTTGCGCGCCTGCTTCTTCATATCCGGTTGTGCCGTTGATCTGTCCAGCGAGATAAAGGCCTTTGAGCTTTTTCAGCTCAAGGGAAACATTCAACTCGCGTGGATCCACATGATCATACTCGATGGCGTAGGCTGGCTGCAAAATGGTCACCTGCTCCAATCCAGGAAGGGTACGCATAAAAAGATGCTGCACATCTTCCGGCAAGGAGGTCGAGATGCCGTTTGGATACACCGTATGGTCATCCAAACCCTCCGGCTCCAGGAAAACCTGATGCCCATCCCGGTCGCCAAAACGGGTAATCTTGTCTTCAATAGAGGGGCAATAGCGCGGTCCGACCCCTTCAATCTGTCCCGAATACATCGCTGACAAATGGATATTGTCCCGGATAATTTTATGGGTCGCATCTGTGGTTCTGGTGATGCCACAATCAATTTGCGGATTGGTAATAGCATCGGTCATAAAGGAAAAAGGGACCGGATCTTCGTCAGCCGACTGCATTTCCAATTCAGCCCAGCGAATGGTTCGTCCATCCAATCGGGCAGGCGTGCCAGTTTTAAGACGACCGAGCTTTAAACCTAGCCGGCTTAATGTTTCGCTCAATCCCAAGGAGGGCGCTTCACCCACGCGGCCAGCCGGAATCTTCTTTTGTCCGATATGAATTAAACCACGCAAAAAAGTGCCTGAGGTCAGAATGACAGCACCCGCAGCAATGTTGCGCCCATCTGCCAAAACAACCCCAGTCACGCGGCCATCTTTTACAGTGAGATCAAAAACATCACCTTCAACAATGGAAAGGTTTTGCTGAGAAAAGAGCTGTTCTTGCACAGCCGCACGATAGAGCTTGCGATCAGCCTGTGTGCGTGGGCCGCGAACGGCCGGACCTTTTTTTCGATTCAACAATCGAAACTGAATGCCTGCCGCGTCAGCGCAGACACCCATCAATCCACCGAGCGCATCAATTTCGCGCACCAGATGGCCTTTGCCCAAACCGCCAATCGCCGGGTTACAGGACATCACCCCAATCGTGTCGCGCTTGTGGGTGACCAACGCAGTCTTCGCGCCCATACGTGCTGAAGCGCTGGCTGCTTCGGTTCCAGCATGTCCGCCACCAATAACGATCACATCGAATTTTTGTTCTGTTCCAGTCATATTGACCACCAATGTTTCACGTGAGTCATTTTCCAACGCAAAATTCGGAAAAAATCTTGCCCAGCAATGTTTCGGTATCGACTCGACCGATCAACCGTCCCAGGCAATCGGATGCCATTCGCAGATAATCAGCCCGTATTTCCAAACCTGCCTGCTCATCCAAGGCTCCATCGATAAAATCCAGCGCTTGTCTGAGGCACTGAATATGCCGAAGTCGACTTGGAATCACCGATTCGCTCAATCCGATACGGGAGCGAATCGTTTTCACAATCATCTGCCGAAGCTGCTCAATATCCTCTGGATGATGATTGGAGAGTATAAAATCAAACTCTGAGCGATCACAATCCGCAGCAAGATCCGCTTTTGTCCCAATAGATAAGAACGGAACCGAAATAATTTGATCCGCAAGTGTCGGATCGTTCTCCGTTATATCCTTGAGCAGCAAGACAAGATCGGCTTCTTCAATCTTGCGAAGAGCGCGACGGATACCCTCTTGCTCCACATATTCTTCGGTATCCCGAATACCGGCGGTGTCATACAGCCGAACCACATATCCTTCAAGATCAATATCACATTGAATGATGTCGCGGGTCGTTCCTGCATAATGGGTAACAATGGCCACATCACGCCCTGCCAATGCATTCATCAAGCTAGACTTGCCTGCATTAGGGCGTCCGGCAATCACAATCTTAAACCCGTCCCGAATAATTTCACCGCGGCGTTCATCCAGACTCGCTCCAAAAATTGACTGTCTCAGCGCGATCAACTCTTCCCAAACACGGGGCGCAACAGAGCCGGGAATGTCGCCTTCATCGGAAAAATCCAGATCGGCCTCAATCATTGCCCGGCAATAGATCAACCGTTCACGCCAGGCGTTATAGAGTTGTGTGGCTTTCCCATCGGCTTGCTGCATGGCTTGGCGACGTTGCATTTCTGTTTCTGCGGCCAGAAGATCAGCCAGACCCTCAATCTCCAACAAATCCAGTTTTCCATTTTCAAAGGCGCGTCTGGAAAATTCACCGGCCTCCGCCAATCGGCATCCTGTCTCTTCCGACAAACATGAAAGAAGGGCTGCAACAACAGCCCGGCTACCATGCACATGAAATTCAGCACAATCTTCGCCCGTAAAGGACGACGGACCGGGGAAAAACAGAACCAGCCCCTTATCTATTGTCAGGCCGTCACGGTTCCGAATCGACTTTAAAGAAGCAAATCGTGGTTCAGGAACGGAACCACACAAGGAAAGCAGAACCTCACGCACAGAGGGTCCCGACAAGCGCACAACCGCGACGCCAGAAGGAAGCGTGCCAGTGGACAGGGCAAAAATGGTATCGATTGGCATAATGACCCTCTACCGCGTGAAACAGATTTCTATACCGCAACAACCTCGACCTGTTGCCGATGCAAAAGGCGGTATAGGCATCGATCATAAGAAAAGGCCTCCCGTTTTCTCAAACCGGAGGCCTGTCGTATAAAATAAGAATCCGGCTTCGAAAAGCCGTTCCTTGATTAGGTGTTCATCGACTCGAAGAAATCACCATTGGTCTTGGTCTGCTTCAACTTGTCGATCAGGAATTCAATTGCATCCGTGGTGCCCATCGGTGCCAGAATCCGGCGAAGAACAAAGATCTTCTGAAGATCAGCGCGCGGCACAAGCAAGTCTTCCTTACGCGTACCGGACTTGAGAATATCCATGGATGGGAAGATGCGCTTGTCGGCGACCTTGCGGTCCAGAACAATTTCCGAGTTGCCGGTGCCCTTGAATTCTTCGAAAATCACTTCATCCATACGGCTGCCAGTATCGATCAATGCCGTGGCAATGATGGTCAATGAACCACCTTCTTCGATATTGCGGGCAGCACCAAAGAAACGCTTGGGCCGCTGAAGCGCGTTGGCATCCACGCCACCGGTCAACACCTTACCGGATGATGGCACAACGGTGTTGTAAGCACGGCCAAGGCGGGTGATCGAATCCAGCAAAATAACCACATCGCGGCCATGCTCAACCAGACGCTTTGCCTTCTCAATCACCATTTCAGCCACCTGAACGTGGCGAACCGCTGGCTCGTCAAAGGTGGAAGACACCACTTCGCCGCGCACCGAGCGCTGCATATCGGTGACTTCTTCCGGCCGCTCATCAATCAACAAAACGATGAGATAGCATTCCGGATGGTTGGCGGTAATGGAATGGGCGATATTTTGCAGAAGAACTGTTTTACCGGTGCGCGGTGGCGCAACAATCAAGCCACGCTGGCCTTTGCCGAGAGGAGCGACCAGATCAATCACACGGGCATAAAGATCTTTGGTGGTTGGATTTTCCAGCTCCATCTTGAACCGCTCATTTGGATAAAGCGGTGTAAGATTATCAAAGTGAACCTTATGCCGGATTTTTTCCGGATCTTCAAAATTGATCGTATTGACCTTCAGAAGAGCAAAATAACGCTCGCCTTCCTTTGGACCACGGATAGGGCCTTCAACCGTATCGCCCGTTTTCAGCGAAAAACGACGCAACTGGGAAGGGGAGATGTAAATATCATCCGGGCCGGGCAGATAATTGGCATTGGCAGAGCGCAGAAAACCGAAGCCATCCTGAAGAACTTCAACAACGCCCTGACCGATAATCTCAACGTCCTGGCTCGACAGCATCTTGAGAATGGCAAACATCAGTTCCTGTTTGCGCATCGTGCTGGCGTTTTCGACCTCGAGGGATTCCGCGAAGGCCAGCAAATCCGTCGGCGATTTGCTCGTGAGTTCTTGTAGCTTCATTTCAGCCATGAAGGGGACCATAATCCATGTGTTTGGGGAAGGGCGTGCGGAGAAATTCGGTACTACCGGGAAAACCGATAAGGACGGGATATGTGCATGCCTTGAAGAATTGTGTGGCGAAAATAGCCAATCCATCACTGCGCCGCAAGGGGAGACAGCATTTTCCGAGCAAATATTGTGAGTTTGAAGCCTCAGCCCCTCAATTAAAAGGGTTTTACCACCACCAGAATGACAATCACGATCATCAGCACTGTGGGGATTTCATTCATGGCCCGCCAAAAGCGGGGGGTTTTCACATAATCGCCGCGGGCAAAGGCTTTGGCGGCGTGGCCAAAATATTCGTTGGTCAAAGTCAATGCGAAAACCGCCGCGATTTTGGCATGCAGCCACGCTCCTTCAAAATGAAACACGGACAAAGCCAGATAAAGCCCCAGAATCCAGGACAAGCCCATGGCAGGTCGCATAATGACATTCATCAGACGCCACTCCATCACC
>CAJYRE010000511.1 GCA_913776675.1 Rhizobiaceae bacterium | reverse complement strand
TTCTTGAGTTCCACATTCTGTGATAGCAATTGCTTGCGCAAAATGGGGTTTTCACGAATGGCCGCTTGTACTTGGCGCACCTCTGGACTGCTTGGTGTCAACGATCCGAGAAAATCCTGAAATGTGTCATGTTTTTCGATCTCATCCACCGTGCTGATCATAAAGCGGGGATTGTGATCCGTTGCCAGCGCCTTGTCTGCGCTCGACATGGCTGCATGTCCAAGACCTGTCATCGCGGCAGTGGCCAGAACAACGGCAAGAGAGACTTTCATAAACTGAGACATGGTTCGCTCCTCCAAGAACGCAACCGGCACGAAAACGCGTGAACCGGAGAACAATATTTTCGCGCTGAACGCGTTCAAATCCAATTCACCAGTGAGTGACATTGGATTAATTCTTGGTCATCTTGGCGAGAGCATTAACCTGAGAAAAGTATGAAACGGTTTCTCTGAAAATGCGTTAAAACAAAAGCTTAGATTGTTTGAGTGTTTCAATGACACACTCAAATACGCTAAGAAATAACCACGCTCTGGAGAGGAAGTTCCGCCAATCATCCCAGGTCCTCTTGCTCCATTTTCAGAATGAGCATCACCTCATTGGCAAGCAACCTTTACAGCGCCGTGCGTTTTATCAAACGCACAAAGGACTCTGTAACACTTTAAATCTGCTGCATCATTTTCTCCTTAAATCGATCCCGATTGAAGGAAGGATGCAGCAGGACGTGACCCATGCGTGAAATCAACCGCCTGTCGTCTTCTTGATGAATCGATGTCGTTTTCATAGCCCCTATCGAGTACCGGACATGGTCTACTCACGACGTTCAAAGTGCCATGTCGTGTGTCATCGGCGTGGATAATCGGGATGCCGGATCAATACTGGCGCTGCCACGCAACGCCATGGACCTGCAAATCTCGATTTATCCCATTGGGAAGGAAGCCCGGTCTGGCATGCCTATCTGCAATTTGCTCGCCTACCGGCGAACAAATACGTTAGGTTATCTGGTCTGCAAGGGAGGCAGACCGTTCGAGGAGATCCGTCACCGGCATTCCGGCGATGGATTGAAAGAGGGAAATTCAAAGGAGGAGTCAACATGAGCAAAAACAGAGGCGTTGTCTACTTGCGGCCCGGCAAGGTCGAAGTGCGGGACATCGATGATCCAAAGCTGGAGGCACCGGACGGACGGCGCATCGAGCATGGTGTTATCCTGAAAGTCATTTCGACCAATATCTGCGGCTCTGACCAGCACATGGTGCGTGGCAGAACAACCGCCATGCCCGGCCTTGTGCTGGGCCACGAAATCACCGGCGAGGTGATCGAAAAGGGCATTGATGTCGAAATGCTCGAGGTCGGCGACATCGTATCGGTGCCCTTCAACGTTGCTTGCGGCCGCTGCCGTTGCTGCAAGGCGCAAGACACGGGCGTGTGCCTGACTGTCAATCCGGCACGCGCCGGAGGTGCCTATGGTTATGTCGATATGGGCGGCTGGATCGGGGGACAGGCGCGCTATGTCACCATTCCTTACGCCGATTTCAACCTGCTGAAATTCCCGGACCGCGACAAGGCCATGTCGAAAATCCGCGACCTGACCATGCTGTCAGACATTCTCCCAACCGGCTTCCACGGCGCGGTACGTGCTGGGGTGGGCGTTGGCTCCACGGTCTATATTGCGGGCGCTGGCCCGGTTGGCCTCGCAGCCGCCGCTTCTGCCCGTATTCTTGGAGCCGCCGTGGTGATGATCGGTGACTTCAACAAGGATCGTCTGGCCCACGCCGCCAAGGTGGGTTTTGAGCCCATCGACCTGTCGAAGAGCGATCGGCTGGGCGACATGATTGCCGAGGTCGTCGGCACCAATGAGGTCGATAGCGCCATTGATGCCGTTGGCTTCGAGGCACGTGGTCACGCTGGCGGCGAGCAGCCTGCTATTGTGCTGAACCAGATGATGGAAATCACCAGGGCGGCCGGATCGATCGGCATTCCGGGCCTCTACGTCACAGAAGATCCCGGTGCCGCCGAAAATGCCGCCAAGCATGGCAACCTCTCGCTCCGCTTCGGCCTCGGCTGGGCCAAGGCACAGTCATTCCACACAGGTCAGACGCCGGTGCTGAAATACAATCGCCAGCTCATGCAAGCCATACTGCATGACCGCCTGCCCATCGCCGACATCGTCAATGCAAAGATCATCCCGCTCGAAGAAGCCGTGCAAGGCTACGAGAGTTTTGATCAAGGTGCTGCAACGAAATACGTGCTCGACCCCCATGGCGGGCTGGCCGCCTGACAGGCAAGAAAAGAGAACGGGCCGGGCAGCAATGTCCGGCTCTTTTCTCCTGCATAATTCCTTCAATCGGAATCGATTTAAGGTGAAAATTATCTAGGCTGTAGTGACGCTGCCGGCGGCAATTCACTATCAGAGCATATCACATCAGAAAACACGGTCCAGCCGGAACAAACAGGCGCACAATTGCGTTGCAGGCCGAAAACCAATCTGTGATTTTCGGCCTCGCTTCATCGCGTTACTCGACAATAACGCGCAATGAGCGCCCCACAGAGCCTCTACCATAAATCATCACATGAATCATCACGTCGCCTTGCACAATGCTTCTTGCGGCGGCTCTGGATATTTCACCATTTTGCAGCATCAATTCGGCTCTGGCGCGATTGGCTTCGGATGCAAAGAAGCTGTCGCCTTCATCGCCGCGCTGGCGGATACCAAACTTATGATAATTGGCTCTATCCTGCCGGATAATCTGCCACGGTTCCGTCAAGCGTACGCCGTTTGAATTGTATAGATCATCCTCGCCGATATAGGCGGTGTAGCCGCCAATGACCTCATCGGATTTGGCGGGAGAGGTGAAGAATGCCATGGCGATGGCAGCACCGAGAAGAAAAGCGTATTTTTTCATAAGATCCCCCAGACACTATGGGCGGCATTCTATGGGATCAGGATGAAAACTGAAATTGC
>CAJYRE010000510.1 GCA_913776675.1 Rhizobiaceae bacterium | reverse complement strand
GGCCATTTTGGCCATTCGGTGGGCGGTGGCGCGGGCATTGAGGATTGGCCATTCTTTTCTGCCGCCAATACGGAACTCATCCGCCCCAATATGGTGGTGGCACTGGAAGCGCCGTTTTACGGGCAGGGCCTTGGTGCGTTGATGATCGAGGACCAGTTTCTGATCACAACCACCGGCGCAGAATGCATGAACCGCCTGCCACGCCGCTTGCGTGATCTGTCCCTGCCGGAATGATCCTCACCGCGACAGCCGGTTTTCATCATCAATCAGGATGAGGCGGCTGGTGGCGGTGGTCCATGCCCATAGCACCACGTTGACATCATTCAGCCGGGCACCGGGGGCAAAGCTTTGCACCACAAGGCCACTGAACCCATCGGCCACAAGGGCGCGGGCAAAACGCTGGGTTCTCGCTTCGCCGCTCAAGCGCATCGCGTCGCGCCAGGTGGGATCGGCCAGACTGGCCGCGTCCATCTGCCAGTCGGCAAGGGCGGCCGTGTCGCGGCTGTCAAACAGGCGCTCAATATCGGCCTCATAGGAAACCAGCGTGGTGGGCTGAAGACTGCCCACCTGATTGGCCTCCCTCAACGCCGTCATCACCGACAGCGAGGTGTAAAGGGCGGCCATGCCCTTGGGGTTGAAACGCCCGCCATACAATTGCGCCCCCCGCCCGGAGAGCGGCTCCCGCGCATAAACAGGGTTGAGCGCCCGATAGAGCTTGCCTTTATAATGCATGCGCGCCGCCGGTTTCACGCATGAATGCCGGCATCAACGGCGTCGATATAGTCCAGCACATCATCGGCGCGACCGTTTTTGACCAGTTGCATGGCTGTTTGGCCGGAAAACCCGGCCAAGGGCTCGGACCGATACCACGCATAGGCCATCAGCGCCGAGCCGAAGCGTGGCTCAACCTTGTTGACGATCTCGATCATCTCGCGCAGCCGCCGCTGGGTTTTGTCCGAACGGATGCGCTCCTTGCGCTGAATGGCGTCCTTGCCAAGCCCTGTGGTTCTGGCAATCTCTTCGCTGGTGGTGCAAAAGGCATCGGCAATTTTGCGCGGTGCAAACAGCCCGTCGTCGGCATATTGTGCAAGACCCATGATCACCTCCAGATGATTGCCACCTATATTGACGCTTATCTGCGTCATAAATAGCGTATCTGGGCGATGTTTTAAAGAGCCTGTGTGCAAAACAGGCCAAAACCGCAACAACGCGCTTAAGCCAGCGGCAAGCGGACCTCCACCTGCACACCCTGCTGTGTTGTGGCATCGTCTTCATCAGCGGGGCGGGGCGAGATCACGCGCAGGGTCATGCCGGTGCGCTCGGTGATGGCCTTGATGATGGACAGGCCCAGCCCGCTGCCGATGATTTTGCCCTCACCGCGCTCAAAACGCTGCATCAGCCGGTCCATGGCGGCAGGCGGCAGCACCGGACCATCATTGGCCACACACAGCACACCATCGGCCTTCAGGGTGGCCTCCACCAACCCATCCTGCGCGCCGTGTTTCAGCGCATTTTCAAGAAGATTGCGAAACAGAATGCCCACAGCATCGGGGTCCAGTCTGGACAGCACCGGCTGGGACGGCAGGCTCAGAACAATCCGCCCTTCACCCACGCGGGTGAAATCTTGCACAATCATCTGAAGCACGGCTCTCAGGTCGGAAGGCTCATCCCCTTGCAGGCGTCCGCCTTCGGCGCGGGCAAGCTGCATCAGCTTTTCCGACATGCGCATCAAGCGCTTCAGGGTTACTTCAATCTCGGTGGCGCGCTGGCTTGTCTGCGCTTCCGAGGTTTCGGCGCGAATGCGCTGGGCCTGCGCAATGGCCCCGGCCACCGGCGTGCGCAGCTCATGGGCCGCATTGGCGGCAAAGGCGCGTTCAGCGTGAAAGGCCGCCGTCAGGCGATTGAGCAACTGGTTGATGCCAGCCGAAATGGGCCGCAGCTCGCCGGGCAGCTTGTCATCTCGCAGCGGCGACAGATCCTGCGCGCCGCGCCGGGCCAGCTCTTGCCGCAAGCCGCGCACCGGGCGCAAAGAACGGCGCACCACCAGCACGATGGTCACCAGACTGAAAGGAATAACCACCAGCAGCGGCAGCAAAAGCTCCATCTGCATGCGGTTGAACAGCCGGTTGCGATGTTCCAGCGGCTCGGCAACAGCAATACTCAGATTGCCATCCGCCGTCACATCCTCATAAAGCTGGTGGGTGGCGGTGCGCACAAAGCCGCGCCCGGTAAAGGGCGGAAACATCGCCAGCTCCGCCCGTTTTGACAGATACAGCACCCGCCCGCTGGCATCGCGCAGAATGAAGGTGACATTTTCGCCATAGCGGGCTTCTCTGCCACTGCGGGGTTCATCATCATCGTCGTCATCGCGCTTGCCATCATCCGTGCGCCGCCAGCTATCATCGCCCAGATGCCGCTCGCGCAGATCATGGCGCACAATGGGCAGCAGCCGCTGGGCCGTGGCCTTCAGACCATCGTTGAACACATCCTCCATCTCGGCACTGACCCGATGGGCAGTCAGCGTGGCCGCCACCAGCCACAAGCCGGTCACACACAGGCCAATGGCCAGCGCCAGCCGGGTTTGCAAGGAAGCGCTGACCCTCATGCGGCCGTTCCCGATGGCCGCGCCAGCCGATAACCCATGCCGCGCTCGGTCTCGATCACCGAGGCCCCGAGCTTTTTGCGCAACCGGCTGATGTGAACCTCAATGGTGTTGCTTTCAATGTCGGTATCAAAGGAATAGAGCCGCTCTTCCAACTGCGCCTTGGAAAACAACTGGCCGGGACGTTGCAGAAAAGCTTCAAACATGACCCATTCACGCGCTGTCAAAATCACCGGCTTGCCGTTCAACAGCACGCTGCGGGCCGCCAGATCAATGGTCAGCGACCCAAGGGTGATCAACGGATTGGGATTGCCATTATAACGGCGCGCCACCGAGCCAATCCGGGCCGACAATTCGGCCAGATCAAACGGTTTGACCATATAATCATCGGCCCCGGCATTCAGCCCGGTGATGCGGTCCGACACCTGATCAAGTGCGGTCAGGATCATCACCGGCGTTGCATCACCACGGGCGCGCAAGGCTTTGAGAAACGGAATACCCAGCCCATCGGGCAGCATAAGATCCAAAAGAATAAGATCATAGCCCGCCACGGCCAGCGCATCACTGGATCGATCCAGCCGGGTCATCCAGTCCACCGAATGACCATCGGCAACAATCTGGTCCCGAATGGCGGCCCCCAGAGCCGTATCATCTTCGATCAGCAGAATGCGCATGGAAATCTCCCGTCAAGCAAGGGTCTGTTCATGGGTGTTGATGTCCACCCATCAGCTTACACAAAGCTGAAGCACCTGCGTGTTTTTTCTGCCATACACACCCGGAAAGCGTCGTCAAAGGTAATTATAACATCAGATCGGCTGGCTGCTCCGCCCGGTTGAGAAAATGCTGCATGGCTTGAAAAAACGCCCGAAGAAACCGGCGGATGGCATCGCTCTCATCTGGCAGCAATGCCTGCGTATAGACATCTGCCAGCCCGCGCAAAAGCGCAAGCCTTTGGGTGCCCAGCGCTGGCAGGGCCAAAGCTCCGGCCTGGCGCAGGCAATACCAGTCGGAGACGATCTCGGTTGCGGGCAGGGCAGCCAGCGACTCTTCGTCCCACTGCGTCGGTGCGCAGAGGG